>NZ_MEGA01000015.1:0-32176 GCF_001725695.1 Microbacterium sp. SCN 71-21 | reverse complement strand
ACCGCGAGCAGCGACACCAGGTTCGGCTCGAAGCGCAGATCATCGCCACGACGGACGTACGCGCCGACGGGCACGCTGTATCCGCCGCCACCGCCGCCGCCGTTCCCCTCGGTGTCGGAGCCACCGCCGAACCCGGCCCAGGCGATCGCGACCGGGATGACGGTGACGCCGTCGAGGTCGTGAGGCTCTCCATAGGAGGCCTTCACGCCGAAGTTGGCGACCTGCTTGCCGAGATCGAGCACGAAGTTGGGCATATGCCCACGCTACCCGCCCAGGCGGGGCCGCGACACCCGGCCGTCATTCGGAGGCACGCGGCTTCGACGGCAACGAGCGTCCGCCTCGCACGTCGCCCAGCAGCGCGGCGCGCGTCACCGCGCCCCGCCCGAACTTGCCGGCGAGGCCGTCGAGTGCGCGTTCGACGTTGCGCCACTCCTCGTCGTCGTCCCACAGCAGTCCGGCGTCTGCGGCCGGGCGCAGCCGTTCCCCGCGCACGCCGACCAGCCGCACCGGCAGCGGGCGCTCCAGCGCACCGAACATGTCGAGCGCGGCCGCTCCGATGCGCTGCCCCACGGCCGTAGGGTCCGCGAGGGTCTGGCTGCGTGACAGCGTGCGGAAGTCGGCGAACCGCACCTTGATCGCCACCGTCGCGGCCTCGACACCGTGCGCACGCAGCCTCGCACCCACCCTGTCGGCGAGCCGACGGAACTCGGCGCGGAGCACGGCATCGTCGTCGATGTCGGTGTCGAACGTCTCCTCGTGCCCGATGCTCTTCTCGGTGCGCGTCGTGTGCACCTCGCGGGCATCGATCCCTCGCACGAGCTGCCACACCCGCTCCCCCATCGCCGCACCCAGCGCGCGCGTCAGGGTGTCGGCGGGCGCCTCGAGCACGTCGGCGACGGTGCGGAGTCCGCGCTGCTCCAGCGCCTCCGCGGCCTTGGGCCCGACGCCCCACAGGGCGCGCACCGGCCGTGGCGCGAGGAACCGCGCGGTATCGGCCTCCGCGACGATCAGCAGCCCGTCGGGCTTGCTGAGCGTCGACGCCATCTTCGCGACGTGCTTGGTGGCGGCGGCGCCGACACTGCAGGTGAGCCCGGTCTCATCCTTCACCCGCCGTCGCACCAGGCGCGCGATCGTTCCGGGCGAACCGAGCAGTCGCTGCGCGCCGCGGACGTCGAGGAAGGCCTCGTCGATCGACAGCGGCTCGACGAGAGGGGTCACCGAGCGGAACACCTCCATCACCCTCGCTGACAGCTCGAGATAGCGCGGGAAGTCGGGCGCGACGACCAGCGCCGCCGGGCACAGACGCAGCGCCTGACCGACCGGCATCGCCGACCGCACCCCGAACCGCCGCGCCTCATAGGACGCACTCGAGACGACTCCGCGCCCCTCGGGTGCACCGATGATGATCGGCTTGCCGGCGAGGGTCGGATCATCGAGCACCGCGACCGACGCGTAGAACGCATCCATGTCGACGTGCAGGATGCCCGCACCGGTGTCGTCGGCATCGGGCGGCGACACGATTCGCCCCGACCCGTCACCTCGACCCATGCCCCGATTCTCGTCGGTGCCGCCGACATCCGACGGCACCGACGAGATGATCAGAGCGCGCCGGCGCGCTCCAGGATGAGTTCGCGCACGCGAGCCGCGTCGGCCTGGCCCTTCATGGCCTTCATCACGGCGCCGATGACGGCACCCGCGGCCTGCACCTTGCCGTCGCGGATCTTCTCCAGCACGTCGGGTTGGGCGACGAGCGCCTCGTCGATCGCCGCGATGAGGGCACCGTCGTCGCTGACGACCGCGAGCCCGCGCGCATCGACGACCTGCTGCGGCGTCCCCTCGCCGGCGATGACTCCCTCGAGCACCTGACGCGCGAGCTTGTCGGTGAGCGTGCCGGCGTCGACGAGCGCCTGCAGCGCGGCGACATCGGCCGGGGTGACCAGCTCGGATGCCTCACGCTCACCGGCGTTCGCGATGCGGGCGATCTCTCCCGTCCACCACTTCTTGGCCGCCGCGGGGGTCGTCCCGGACGCGACTGTCAGCTCGACCTGCTCGAGCAGGCCGCTGTTGCGGACATCCTGGAACTCCAGCTCGGTGAAGCCCCAGTCGGAGCGCAGCCGGCGACGCCGGGCGATCGGGGGCTCGGGCAGGTCGGCGCGCAGCTCGTCGATCAGCTCGATCGGCGGGGCGACAGGCAGCAGGTCGGGCTCGGGGAAGTAGCGGTAGTCGTCGGCATCCGACTTCGGTCGACCCGCCGACGTCGTGCCGGTGTCCTCGTGCCAATGGCGCGTCTCCTGCACGATCGTGCCGCCCCCGGCGAGGATGGCCGCTTGGCGCTGGATCTCGTAGCGCACGGCACGTTCGACGGAACGCGTCGAGTTCACGTTCTTCGTCTCCGTGCGGGTGCCGAGCTTCTCCTGACCGCGCGGGCGCAGCGACACGTTCGCGTCACACCGCAGGTTGCCACGCTCCATCCGCCCTTCCGAGACGCCGAGCGCCACGACGATGTCGCGGATCGCCTGCACGTACGCCTTCGCGATCTCGGGCGCACGATGCTCGGCGCCGAAGATGGGCTTCGTGACGATCTCGACCAGCGGCACGCCGGCACGGTTGTAGTCGACCAGCGAGTAGTCCGCCCCCTGGATGCGACCGGTCGCCCCGCCCACGTGCGTGAGCTTGCCGGCGTCCTCCTCCATGTGGGCCCGCTCGATGGGAACGGTCACGAGGCTGCCGTCGGTGAGCTCCACCTCGACCGAGCCCTCGAACGCGATCGGCTCGTCGTACTGCGAGATCTGATAGTTCTTGCCGAGGTCGGGGTAGAAGTAGTTCTTCCGCGCGAATCGGCTCGACGGCGCGATCGAACAGCCGAGCGCGAGGCCCAGGCGGATCGACGACCTCACGGCCTGCGCGTTCACGACCGGCAGCGAGCCGGGGAGCCCGAGGTCGACCGGGGCGATGAGCGTGTTCGGCGCCGCGTCGTGGTTGTCGGGGTGCGCCGGGTTGGGCGC
Organism: Microbacterium sp. SCN 71-21; assembly: GCF_001725695.1. Lineage (NCBI taxonomy): Bacteria > Bacillati > Actinomycetota > Actinomycetes > Micrococcales > Microbacteriaceae > Microbacterium > Microbacterium sp. SCN 71-21. The sequence goes on along the minus strand of NZ_MEGA01000015.1, from coordinate 29,171 downwards.
CGCCGAGAACATCTTCGTCGCCGTGTTCAGCTCGACGTGCACCTCGAAGCCGAGCACCGGCTCGAACAGCTCGAGTGCCTTGTCGAAGTCCATGAGCGCGTCCTTGGCCATCAGCGCACACCTCCCAGGGTCGGGGCGCGGTCGAGGAGCGGTCCGCCCCACTCCGCTTCGAGCAGAGCCTCGAGGGCCGCACCGACGCGGTACAGACGAGCGTCCTTACGGGCCGGGGCGAGGAACTGGATGCCGACCGGGAGCCCGTCGTCGTCGGCGAGACCCGAGGGGATCGAGATGCCGGGCACGCCCGCGAGGTTCGCGGGGATGGTCGTCACATCGTTCAGGTACATCTGCAGCGGGTCGTCGATGCGCTCGCCGAGCCGGAACGCCGTCGTCGGCGCTGTCGGCGTGGCGATGACGTCGACGTTCGCGAAGGCCGCGGCGAAATCCTGCTGGATGAGCGTGCGCACCTTCTGAGCCGACCCGTAATAGGCGTCGTAATAGCCCGCCGACAAGGCGTAGGTGCCCAGGATGATGCGGCGCTTGACCTCGTCCCCGAAGCCCGCCTCGCGGGTGGCCGCCATGACGTCCTCGACGGTGCCGCCGGCCACCGGGACCCGCAGGCCGAAGCGCACGGAGTCGAACTTTGCGAGGTTGCTGGAGGCCTCCGCGGGGAGGATCAGGTAATAGGCGGCGACACCGTACTCGAAGTGCGGCGCGCTGATCTCGACGATCTCGGCCCCCTGGGACTCGAGCTTCGCGAGCGCGCCGTGGAACGAGCGGGCGACACCCGGCTGGAAGCCGGAGTCGGGCAGCTCGCGGATCACGCCGACCTTCAGGCCCTTCAGCACGTCGCCGCGAGCACCCTCCCGCGCCGCGGCGGCGAAAGAGGGCCAGGCGTCGGTGAGCGAGGTCGAGTCGTTCGCGTCGTGCCCGCCGATCACGTCGTGCAGGAGACCCGCGTCGAGCACGGTGCGGGTGACGGGGCCGATCTGGTCGAGGCTCGACGCGAGCGCGATCGCCCCGTACCGACTCACTGCGCCGTACGTCGGCTTCACGCCGACGGTGCCGGTCACGTGCGCGGGCTGGCGGATGGAACCGCCCGTGTCGGAGCCGAGGGCGAGCGGCGCCTCGAAGGCCGCGACCGCGGCCGCCGATCCGCCGCCGGACCCGCCCGGGATCCGGTCGAGGTCCCACGGGTTGTGCGTGGGACCGTAGGCCGAGTGCTCGGTCGACGAGCCCATCGCGAACTCGTCCATGTTGGTCTTGCCGAGCGGGATCAACCCCGCTGCCCGGGCACGCGCGACGACGGTGGCGTCGTACGGCGACAGGTAGCCTTCGAGGATCTTGGAGCCGCTCGTCGAGGGCATGTCGGTCGTGACCAGCACGTCCTTCACCGCGAGCGGAACGCCCGCGAGCGCGTGCAGTTGCTCGCCGGCGGCGCGACGACGGTCGATGTCGGCGGCCGCGTCGAGAGCGGTGTCGCTCACGTGCAGGAACGCGTGCACGTCACCGTCGACCGCGGCGATGCGGTCGAGGTGAGCCTGCGTCGCCTCCACACTCGAGACCTCTCCCGCAGCCAGCCGATCGGCCAGCGCGGCGGCGGACAGACGAAGGATGTCGTCGCTCACTGCTCCTCCCCCAGGATCGCCGTCACGCGGAAACGGTCGCCCGCGGCATCCGGCGCGTTCTGCAGCGCCTGCGCGGTGGTCAGCACCTCGCCGACCGTGTCGGGGCGGAAGACGTTCTCCAGCGGGATCGGGTGGCTCGTCGCCACCACATCGGGCGTCGCCACCTGCGACACCTTCGCGATGTTGTCGACGATCGCGTCGAGCTGACCGGTGAGTCGGGTCACCTCGTCGTCGTCGAGCCGGATCCGGGCCAGTTCGCCGAGGTGGCGCACGAGTTCGGGAGTGATTTCAGACACCCGACGAGTCTAGTTGGGCGGCTGGACCGGCCCGCGTTCCGGGCCGTCTCGCGCGTAGGCTGACCGCGTGACGACCTTCGAGCCGCCCCGCCCCTGGACCGCCAGCTACGCCGACGGCGTGCCAGAAGACCTCGCGACGGTCACCGGCTGCCTGACCGACATCGTCGAGGCATCCGCCCGGGACTACCCCGATGCTGTCGCCCTCGAGTTCTTCCGCCGCGAGACCACCTATCGGGCGCTCCACGAGCGGATCTCCCGCGCTGCCGCGGGACTCGCGGCGCTCGGTGTGCGTGCCGGCGACCGGGTCGCGATCGTGCTGCCCAACTGCCCGCAGCACATCGTCGCGTTCTACGCGATCCTGCGCCTGGGCGCGATCGCCGTCGAGCACAACCCGCTCTACACACCGCGCGAGCTGCGCAAGCAGTTCGAGGACCACGGCGCCCGCGTCGCGATCGTCTGGAACAAGATCGTCGCCGACGTGCAGGCGTTCCCCGCCGACCTTCGGGTGCCGGCGATCGTGTCCGTCGACGTCGTGCAGGCGATGCCGTGGCACACCCGCCTCGCCCTGCGCCTACCGATCGCGAAGGCGCGGGAGTCGCGGGCGGCGCTGTTCGCACCCGTGCGCGGCACCACGCCGTGGGAGACCGTCGTCGCCGCCGCGCCGCTGCCCGACTCGCACCCGCGCCCGGCGACCGACGACGTCGCGATCCTGCAGTACACGAGCGGCACCACCGGAACCCCGAAGGGTGCGGTGCTCACCCACCGCAACCTGCTCACGAACGCCGCGCAGGCACGCGCCTGGGTGCCCTCGATCGTGCGCGGAGACGGATGCATCGTCTACGCCGTGCTGCCGATGTTCCACGCCTACGGGCTGACGCTCTGCCTCACGTTCGCGATGTCGATGGGGGCGCGGCTCGTGCTGTTCCCGCGCTTCGACCCCGACATGGTGCTCGCGGCGACCACCCGGCATCCGGCCACGTTCCTCCCGCTCGTGCCGCCCATCGCCGAGCGACTGCTCGCGCGGTCGCGCGAGACCGGCATCTCGATCGCCGGCACGAAGATCGCGATCTCGGGTGCCATGGCGCTGCCGCACGAACTCGTCGTGCCGTTCGAGGCGGCGTCCGGGGGCTACCTCGTGGAAGGGTACGGACTGAGCGAGTGCTCCCCCGTGCTCATGGCCAACCCGGTCGCCGAGAACCGCCGACCGGGCACCGTGGGTCTCCCGCTCCCCGGCACCGAGTGCCGCGTGGTCGATCCCGACGAGCCGACGCGCGACGTGCCCGCGGGCAGCCCCGGTGAGCTCGTCGTGCGCGGGCCGCAGGTCTTCTCGGGCTACTACGGCAAGCCCGAGGCCAGCGCCGAAGTGTTCGTCGACGGCTGGTTCCGCACGGGCGACATCGTCACGATCGACGACGCCGGATTCGTGCGGATCGTCGATCGCATCAAGGAGCTCATCATCACGGGCGGGTTCAACGTTGCACCGACCGAGGTCGAGAACGCGCTGCGCCAACATCCTGATGTGCTCGATGCCGCGGTCGTCGGCCTCCCCGACGGCCACTCCGGCGAGGCGGTCGTGGCGGCGATCGTGCCGCGCGACGGTGCGGACGTCGACGTCGAGGAGATCCGGGCGTTCGCGCGCGGCGTGCTCACGCCCTACAAGGTGCCCAAGCGCGTCGTGGTCGTCGACGGCTTGCCGACATCGCTCATCGGCAAGGTGCTGCGACGCCAGGTCAAGGAGAAGCTGCTCGCCGACGACGCGCACTGACCCAGGTCGCGGCGACGGTCAGGACGCGTCGTCGCGGAGCGCGCCCGGTCCTTCGGTGACGAGCAGATGGAACTGAGCCGCGTCGATGATGCGCACGCCGAGCTCCTCGGCCTTCGCGAGCTTCGATCCCGCGCCCGGTCCGGCGGCGACGAAGTCGGTCTTCTTCGAGACGCTCGACGCCGCCTTCCCGCCGGCCCGGAGGATGGCCTCCTGCGCACCTTCACGGGTGTAGCCCTCGAGCGTGCCGGTCGCGACGACGGTGAGTCCGTCGAGCACGCCGCCGTTGACGAGCGCGGCCCCCGGGCCCGGATGCCCCGGCGTCGCGAACTGCGCGCCGGCCGCCGCCCACCGGTGCACGATGTCGGCGTGCCAGTCGACGGCGAACCAATCGATCACGGCCTCGGCGATGATGCCGCCCACGCCGTCGACCGCCGCCAGCTCCTCCTGGGTCGCTGCCCGGATCGCATCCACGGAGCCGAACCACTGGGCGAGAGCCCGGGCGGCGACCGGGCCCACGTGCCGGATGTTCAATGCGACGAGGAACCGCCACAGCTCTTTCGTCTTCGCCTTCTCGAGCTCGTCGAGCAGCGTGACAGCCTGAGCGGAAGGATGCAGCACCACGTGGTCCTTGCGCACGCCCGCGGCGCGGCGCTCGGCGGGCGTTGCGTTCTCCCACCCGGGCGGGTAGGTGCGCTCGATTCGCTGGAAGGGAGCGCGGCGCACAAGGTCGCCGGTCGACTCGTCGACCTTCTCCTCGCCCGTCTCGGCATCGCGCACCACCACCTCGATGGGGATGAGCTGTTCGAGGGTGAGATCGAACAGGCCGGCCTCGGTGACGAGCGGCGGTGAGGCGGTGCCGTCGGCTTGCGTGAGGGCGGCTGCCGTCACCTCGCCCAGCGCTTCGACGTCGAGCGCGCCGCGCGAGCCGATGTGTTCGACACGTCCGCGCACCTGCGCCGGGCAGGAGCGGGTGTTCGGGCACCGCAGGTCGATGTCGCCCTCCTTCGCCGGGGCGAGCGGCGTGCCGCAGGCGGGGCACAGCGTCGGCATCACGAACGCGCGCTCGGTGCCGTCGCGCAGCTCGACCACGGGCCCGAGCACCTCGGGGATGACATCACCCGCCTTGCGCAGCACGATGGTGTCGCCGATCAGCACGCCCTTGGCCTTCACGACGTCCTGGTTGTGCAGCGTCGCCTGGCGCACCACCGACCCGGAGACCCGCGCGGGCGCCATGACGGCGAACGGGGTCGCGCGGCCGGTGCGGCCCACCGACACGACGATGTCGAGCAGCTTCGTGTTCACCTGCTCCGGCGGGTACTTGTAGGCGATCGCCCATCGCGGCGCCCGACTTGTCGCGCCCAGCTCGTCGTGCAGCGCCAGCTCGTCGACCTTGACCACGACACCGTCGATCTCATGCTCGACGTCGTGGCGGTGCTCACCGTAGTAGGCGACGAACTCGCGCACGCCCGCGGCATCCGTCGCGGTGCGGAAGGACGTGCTGGTCGGCAGGCCCCACTGCGCGAGCAGTCCGTAGACCTCGCTCTGCGAGGCGACCGGCGGGTCGGGCCACGCGCCGATGCCGTGCACGAGCAGCCGCAGCGAGTCGAGACGCGCCTGCCCGGCTTCGAGCTCGAGGCCGTCCTTCTTGTCGAGCTGCTGACGGAGCCCTCCGCTCGCCGCGTTGCGCGGATTCGCGAACGACGGGAACCGGCGGTCGGCGCTGGCCTGCGCGCGCGCCTCGTCGACGCCCCGCGCGCGGGCATCGGCGGTCACGCGCTCTCGCATGCGCGACTGACGTTCGTTCAGCCGGTCGAATGCCGCGACCGGGATGTACACCTCGCCGCGCACTTCGACGATGTCGGGATGCCCCGTTCCGGCGAGGCGCTGCGGGATGCCCGCGACGCGCACGGCGTTGACGGTGACGTCCTCGCCGACGCGACCGTCACCGCGGGTCGCCGCGGAGGTCAGCACGCCCCGTTCGTAGCGCAGGTTGATGGCGAGCCCGTCGATCTTCAGCTCGCACAGCCACCGCACGGGTCGGCCCGCGGCCCCCGCGGTCTTCGCGCACCACTCGGTGAGCTCCTCGGGGCTGAAGACGTTGTCGAGGCTCAGCATGCGTTCGGCGTGGGTCACCGGCGCGAACATCGAACTCTGCGCGGCGCCGACCGACAGCGTCGGCGAGTCCTGGCTCTGCAGCTCGGGGTAGGCCCGCTCGATCGCCTCGAGCCGCCGCATCCAGCCGTCGTAGGTCGCGTCGTCGACCAGCTCGGCGTCGTCGCCGTAGTACGCGTCACGCGCCCCGAGGATGCGGGTCGTGAGATCGGATGCCTCGGCCCGCGCCTCGTCGAGGGTCACCCGCGGGAGTTCGTCGTCAGCCACGCACCAAGTCTAGGGAGGGCCACCCCCACGGCGAGCGGATCACCCGGTGGACGGAACCCTCACGCGACGACCGGCACCGCCGACACGGTGCGGTCGATCGTGAACTGCCCGAGCACGCGCGTGCCGATGTAGAGCACGGCGGTCTGCCCGGGTGCGACGCCGTCGAACGGGGTGTCGGGACGCACCGTCACCGCGTCCTCCGTGATCGTCGCGTCGGCGGGCACCGGGTCCGCGTGCGCACGGATCTGCACCTCGACCCGCAGGTCGCCTGTCGCGGGCGCCGTCCCCGCCCACGAGCGCCGGGCGCCGGCGATCTCGGTCGTCGCGAGGGCCTCCTTCGGGCCCACGACGACGGTGTTCGAGACCGGACGCACCTCGAGGACGAACCGCGGCTTCCCGTCGTCCGCGGGCACGCCGAGCTTGAGACCTCGGCGCTGCCCGACCGTGAACGCATGCGCGCCCTCGTGCCGGCCCACGACGGCACCGGTGCGGTCGATGACGTCGCCTTCCTCGGCGCCCACCCGGTCGGCCAGCCAGCCGCGCGTGTCGCCGTCGGGGATGAAGCAGATGTCGTGACTGTCGGGCTTCGCGGCCACCGTGAACCCGCGCTGCTCGGCCTCCGCGCGCACGACGGCCTTCGAGGGGGTCGCGCCCAGCGGGAACAGGCAGTGGGCGAGCTGCTCGGCGGTGAGCACTCCCAGTACGTACGACTGGTCCTTCGCGGCATCCGATGCCCGGTGCAGCTCACGACCGGACGGAGTGTCGAGAAGCGTGGCGTAGTGGCCCGTGCACACCGCGTCGAAGCCGAGCTCGATGCCGCGTTCGAGCAGGGCGGCGAACTTGATCTTCTCGTTGCAGCGCATGCAGGGGTTGGGGGTGCGGCCCGCGCGGTACTCGGCGACGAAGTCCTCGATCACGTCGTCGCGGAAGCGCTCGGAGAAGTCCCACACGTAGAACGGGATGCCGAGGCGATCGGCGACGCGGCGGGCGTCCATCGCATCCTCGATCGTGCAGCAGCCCCGGCTGCCGGCGCGCAGCGTGCCGCCGGCGCGTGAGAGCGCGAGATGCACGCCGACGACATCGTGTCCGGCGTCGACGGCACGCGCCGCCGCCACCGCGGAGTCCACGCCCCCGCTCATCGCCGCCAACACCCGCATGCCCCCAGTCTACGAGCGGGCTGTGGCGTCGGGGCGGGCGCCTCAGGCGATGGATGCCGCGGCCCGGGCCCGCACGAGGGCGTCGGGGAGCGCCGCGACGAAGGCGGCGACATCGGCCGCGCTCGAGGTGCGACCGAGGGTGACGCGAAGTACGGCGCGGGCGTCGTCGTCCGAGCGACCGAGCGCGAGGACCACATGCGACGGCTCGGCCACTCCGGCCTGGCAGGCGGAGCCGGTCGACACCGAGACCCCCGCGACATCCAGCAGGAACAGCAGCGTCTCCCCGCGAACGCCCGGGAACAGCAGATGCACGTTGCCGGGCACCCGGTCGTCGGGGTCACCGAGCAGCACCGCGTCGGGGGCGATCGCGGCGACCGCGGCCCGCAGCTCGCGGGCCAGTGTCCGCAGGCGCGCCGCCTCGGTGTGGAGCTCGGCGACGGCGAGCTCGGCCGCCACAGCGAACGCCGCGGCACCCGCGACATCCTGCGTTCCGGCACGCAGCCCGCGCTGCTGCCCGCCACCGTGCAGTTGCGCCTCGAGACGCGCGCTGCGTGCGACGACGAGTGCGCCGACGCCGACGGGTCCGCCGACCTTGTGCGCCGACACGCTGAGGGCGACGAGCCCCGTTCCGGGCGTGGCATCGGACCGCCAGGCCCGGTACGCAACCGGAACGTGCCCGAAGGCGGCGACGGCGTCGAGATGCAGCGGCACCCCGGCAGCTCCGGCGACTGCGGCGAGCCGGGACGCATCGTTGACCGTGCCGATCTCGTTGTTGGCGACGAGCGCCGTCGCCATGGCGACGTCGTCACCGAGCGCCGCGCCGAACGCATCCGGATCGATGCGCCCCACCGCATCGATCGCCACGGGACGCTCCACGGCGCCGGGCAGCGCCCGCACGGCGTCGATCGTCGCGTGGTGCTCGCCATCGGGCAGAACGACGACCCCGCGAGCGACGGCCCGCGCCTCCCAGAGGCCCGCCACCGCGAGGTTCACGGCCTCGGTGCCGCCGGAGGTGAACACCACCTCGATGGGCTCCGCGTCGAGCGCGGCCGCGACCCGCTCGCGCGACTCCTCGAGCAGCCGGCGGGCGGCCTGACCGTCACCGTGGATCGACGACGCGTTCCCCACCATCTCCTGCGCGTCGAGCCACGCCGCGCGCGCCTCCGGGCGCAAGGGGCTGGATGCCGCGTGGTCGAGGTAGACACTCACCTGTCCACTGTCCCATGCCCGGCGCGATGCCCGGCGACTGCCGCCACGCTCGCGCGTAACGCCGTCGACTCACATACTCGTTACCCTCGAGACCATGCCCGGCACGACCCCGACGTCCGAGACGTCGCTCCTGCATTCGACCGCGTTCGACGACCTCGGCGTCACCCTCCACGCCGGCGGCGGCACACTCCGCGTGTGGTCGGGCAACGCGATCGGACTCGAGCTGGTCGTCTTCGACGACACCGATCTCGACTGGATCACCGCCGAGCTTCCGATGAGCCCCTCAGGCCACGGCGTCTGGGAGGTGACCTCCGAGCTGCTGCACCCCGGCGCGCGCTACGCCGTGCGCGCCGTCGGCCCACAGCAGAACGGCAGCATGTTCAACTCGCGCACACTGCTGCTCGACCCCTACGCGAAGGGCATCACCGCGGGCGGCTTCAACGACTGGCGCTCGGTCGTGGTGGATGGCACGTTCGACTGGGGCGGTGTGGCGAAGCCGCGGGTGCCGCTCGACCGGACGGTGCTCTACGAGGGTCACGTGAAAGGCCTCACGAAGCGGCATCCGGATGTCCCTCCCGCCCTTCACGGCACGTACGCGGGACTCGCCCACCCGGCGATGATCGAGCATTTCCACGCGCTCGGGATCACCACGATCGAGCTGCTGCCCATCCACGCGTTCCAATCGGAGCCGCGACTTCTGCAGCTGGGGCTCGCCAACTACTGGGGCTACAACACCGTCAACTTCTTCACCCCGCACCCGCGGTACGCGACGGACGCCGCGCGCCGCGCCGGCTCCACCGCGGTGCTCGCCGAGGTCAAGGGCATGGTGAAGCTGCTCCACGAGGCCGGCCTCGAGGTCGTGCTCGACGTGGTCTACAACCACACCGCGGAAGAGGGCATCGGCGGTCCCCGCTCGAGCCTGCGCGGCCTCGACAACCGCAACTACTACCGCCAGACCGACGACGGCGTGTACGTCGACGTCACCGGGTGCGGCAACTCGTTGAACACGTCGACGGATGCCGCGGCCCGCCTGGTGCTCGACTCCCTCCGGTACTGGGCCGACGAGGTGCAGATCGACGGCTTCCGCTTCGACCTCGCGACGACCCTCGGACGCGACGCCGCCCACACGTACACCCCCGAGCACCCGCTGCTGCGCGCGATCGCCGACGACCCGCTGCTGCAGGACGCCAAGCTCATCGCCGAGCCCTGGGATGTCGGCCTGGGCGGCTGGCAGACCGGCAACTTCGGCGCCGGTTGGCACGAGTGGAACGACCGCTACCGCGACCGCGTGCGCAACTTCTGGCTGAGCGACGTCGACTACGCCCGGCGCGCCTCGACCGCTCCGGTCGGCATCGGCGGGTTCGCGACGCGCCTGGCCGGATCGTCCAACACCTTCTCTGAGGACCGCGGCCCGCTGGCATCCATCAACTTCGTCACCGCGCACGACGGGTTCACCCTTCGCGATCTCGTCTCGTACGACGTGAAGCACAACCTCGGCAACGGCGAGCAGAACCGCGACGGTGCCGACACGAACCGGTCGTTCAACCACGGCGCCGAAGGTCCGACCGACGACGAGCGCATCCTCGCCACCCGGCGCAAAGCGATGCGCAACCTGCTCGGCACACTGCTGTTGTCGGCCGGCATCCCGATGCTCACCGCGGGCGACGAGTACGCCCGCACCCAGCGGGGCAACAACAACGCCTACTGCCACGACTCCGAGCTCACCTGGCTCGACTGGGAGCCGGCGTCCTGGCAGAAGCAGCTGTTCGCCCACGTGCAGCGCCTCATCCGCCTGCGCCGCGAGAACCCGGCGCTGCGCCCCATCCGATTCGCACGGCTCGGGGAGCACACGCCGTCGGCGTCGGTCATGGAGTGGTACGACGAGCACGGCGAGACGATGTCGGAGGAGCGGTGGACGAACCCCGCCCACCGCACCCTGCAGTACGTGGCGGCATCCACCCCCGAGTTCGAGGCGTTCAACCGCATTCTGCTGATCGTGCACGGAACCGAGCGTCCGGTCGAGGTCACTCTGCCCGAGGTGGACGGGGTCACCCGCTACGTCTCGCTGTGGCGCAGCGACGAGGACGTTCCGCAGCTGCTCGAACAGGTGCACGCCCCCGGCGACGCCGTCGAGGTCTCCCCCACCTCGATGCACCTCTTCCGTGCCGAATGACCCGGCGCCGATGAGCGCGGCGGGGTAGGTTCGAGCCGTGGCACAGAAGACACCGGCTCCGACGTCCTCCGCCTGGCTGAGCGCCTCCGCGCTTCCTCTCCGGCCCGCCTCCGCGTGGGCGGCCCCGGACGGAACGGTGAGCGGTCGCATCCCCCTCGCAAGCCCGCGTCCCGTCGCACCCGACGTGCGCTACACCCCCACCGCGTTCGCGGGCGAGGCGGTGCCGTTCAGCGTCACCGCGTTCCGCGAGGGCCACGACCTCATCGGCGTGCACGTGCGCCTGCTCAGCCCGAGCGGCGACGAATCGCTGCACGCCCTCGCGCCCGTCGACGGCGTTCCCGACCGGTGGAGCGCACTCGTCGCCCTGCGTGAAGAGGGCACCTGGCGGTTCCGGTTCGAGGCGTTCGGCGACGACATCGCGACCTGGCACCATGCGGCATCCGTCAAGATCGCCGCCGGCGTCGACATCGAGCTCATGCGCGAGTCGGGAGCGCTCCTGCTCCTGCGCGGCGCCGCGGAGAAGGACCGGCCGACCGCCGAGCGCGCGCTGCTGCGCGCCCAGGCGGAACGACTGCGTGACAGCACCGTCGACACCGTCGCCGCGCTCGCGATCGTCGACGACCCGGCCCTCGCCGCCGCGTTCTCACGCCGTCCGCTGACCTCGCTCGTCACCCTCGGCGATGACCTCGCCCTCCTCGTCGAGCGCGAGCGCGCCGGTGTCGGTGCCTGGTACGAGTTCTTCCCGCGGTCCGAGGGCGCGCGCCGCCAGCGCAACGGCGCCGTGAAGAGCGGCACCTTCCGCACCGCGACCAAGCGCCTGCCTGGAGTCGCCGGGATGGGCTTCGACGTGCTGTACCTGCCGCCGATCCATCCGATCGGTGTCCGCAACCGCAAGGGCCCGAACAACACCCTCACCGCCGGCCCCGGTGATCCCGGATCGCCCTGGGCCGTCGGCGGCACCGAGGGCGGACACGACGCCGTGCATCCCGACCTCGGCACGCTCGCGGATTTCCGTGCGTTCGTGCGCGCAGCCCGCGCAGAGGGCCTCGAGGTCGCGCTCGACCTCGCCCTGCAGGCCTCGCCCGATCACCCCTGGGTCACGGCGCATCCGGAGTGGTTCACGACCCTCCCCGACGGCACGATCGCGTACGCCGAGAACCCGCCGAAGAAGTACCAGGACATCTACCCCCTGAACTTCGACAACGACCCCGAGGGCATCCGCACCGAAGTGCTGCGTATCGTGCGGCACTGGATCGCCCAGGGCGTGCGCATCTTCCGGGTCGACAACCCCCACACCAAGCCCCTGCAGTTCTGGGAGTGGCTCATCGCCGAGGTCACGCGCACCGACCCCGACGTCGTCTTCCTCGCAGAGGCGTTCACCCGGCCCGCCCCGATGCGCGCCCTCGCGATGGGCGGATTCCAGCAGAGCTACAGCTACTTCACCTGGCGCAACACCAAGGCCGAGCTGGAGGAGTTCCTGCAGACCGCGGCGGACGAGACATCCGACTTTCTGCGCCCCAACCTGTTCGTCAACACGCCCGACATCCTCACCGAGTACCTGCAGTTCGGCGGACGGGCCGCGTATGCCGTACGCGCCGTGATCGCCGCCACCGCGGCCCCCAGCTACGGCGTGTACGCCGGCTTCGAGCTGTTCGAGAACGTCGCCCGTCCGGGCGCCGAGGAGAACATCGACAACGAGAAGTACGAGTACAAGTTCCGCGACTGGGATGCCGCAGAAGCCCGCGGAGACTCGCTCGCACCGTTCCTGCGACGCCTGAACGAGATCCGTCGCGCTCATCCCGCCCTGCGGCAGCTGCGCAATCTGCAGGTGCAGTGGAGCGACGACGACGCCGTGCTCGTCTATGTGAAGCACCTGCCCGCGGCCCTCAACCCGGCCGGCGTCGACGACACCGTCATCGTCGTCGTGAACGTGGATCCCCACTCGGTGCGGGAGACGACGGTGCACCTCGACTCCCGCACGTTCGGCGTCCCCGCCGGCACTCCGTTCGAGGTCGAGGATCTCGTCACGGGCGCCGTCTGGACCTGGGGCGAGCACAACTACGTGCGTCTCGACGCGTTCACCCAGCCCTCCCACATCCTGCACGTGAGGAGCAGCCGATGAGCATCATCGACGACGCCGCACTCGACGCCGTGGCGCACGGCGCCCATCACGAACCCCACGCGATCCTCGGCATCCATCCGTATCGGGATGCCGCCGGCTCCGCCCGCGCGACGGTGCGCGCCCGACGTCCCCTCGCCGACAGCGTCACGGCGGTGTTCGTCGATGGCGACCGCGTGCCGCTCGTGCACGTGCGCTCGGGGATCTGGGAGGGCGAGCGGGTCGGTCCGCCTCTCGCCTACGAGCTCGAGACGGCCTACGCGAACGGTCCGTCGTTCACCGCGGACGACCCCTATCGCCACGCACCGACCATCGGCGAGCTCGACCTGCACTTGATCGCCGAGGGGCGCCACGAGCAGCTGTGGCGGGTGCTCGGCGCCCACCTGCGCGAGAGCGACGGCACCGCCGGGGCATCCTTCGCCGTCTGGGCTCCCCACGCACGCGCCGTGCGTGTCGTCGGGGCGTTCAATAACTGGGACGGGGCCGGCCACGCACTGCGCTCGATGGGAGCGAGCGGCGTGTGGGAGCTGTTCGTCCCGCACCTCGGCGAGGGCGCCGTCTACAAGTACGAGATCCTCACCGCGCACGGCGAGTGGATCCTCAAGGCCGACCCGCTCGCCCGGCAGGCCGAGGTTCCGCCGGCGACAGCGTCGATCGTGACCAGGTCGCGCTACGGCTGGGGCGACGGCGACTGGCTGCACCACCGCTCCACGCATCAGCCCCTCGATCAGCCCATGTCGATCTACGAGGTGCACCTGGGGTCGTGGCGACAGGGGCTCTCCTACCGCGACGCCGCTGATCCGCTCATCGACTACGTCACCGCTCACGGCTTCACGCATATCGAATTCCTGCCGCTCGCCGAGCACCCCTTCGGCGGTTCGTGGGGGTATCAGGTGTCGGGCTACTACGCCCCGACCAGTCGCTTCGGCTCCCCCGACGATCTTCGCTATCTGATCGACCGACTCCATCGCGCCGGCATCGGCGTGATCATGGACTGGGTACCCGGTCACTTCCCGAAGGACGCCTTCGCCCTCGCCCGTTTCGACGGCGATGCCCTCTATGAGCACCCCGACCCTCGGCGCGGCGAGCACAAGGACTGGGGCACGCTCATCTTCGACTACGGTCGCGCGGAGGTGCGCAACTTCCTCGTGGCGAACGCCCTGTACTGGTTCGACGAGTTCCACGTCGACGGACTGCGTGTCGATGCCGTGGCCTCGATGCTCTATCTCGACTACTCCCGCGAGCCGGGAGAGTGGGAGCCGAACGTGCACGGCGGCCGCGAGAACCTCGAGGCCATCTCGTTCCTCCAGGAGGTCACCGCGACGTCCTACAAGCTGTTCCCCGGCATCTCGCTGACGGCGGAGGAGTCGACGAGCTTCCCGGGTGTCACGGCGCCCACCGACGCCGGCGGGCTGGGCTTCGGCTTCAAGTGGAACATGGGCTGGATGAACGACTCGCTGGTCTACATCTCCCGAGACCCGCTCTACCGTTCGCACCACGAGGGAGAGCTCTCGTTCTCGTTCGTCTACGCGTTCAGCGAGAACTACGTGCTGCCGATCTCACACGACGAGGTCGTGCACGGCAAGGGCAGCCTCATCGGGCGCATGCCGGGCGATCACTGGCAGAAGCTCGCGAACGTGCGCGCTTACCTCGCCTACATGTGGGCCCACCCGGGCAAGCAGCTGCTGTTCATGGGGCAGGAGTTCGGCCAGTTCGCCGAGTGGTCCGAGAGCCGCAGTCTCGACTGGTGGCTTCTCGAGCAGCCCACGCACCGTCAGCTCGCGGATTTCGTCGCGGTGCTCAACGCGACCTACAAGGCCCACGCACCCCTGTGGTCACGGGACGCCGACGGCGCCGCGTTCGCGCGCCTGGGCGGCCCCACGTGGAACCCCACCGTTCAGGCCTTCTCCCGGCGCGACCATCACGGCAACGTGGTGGTGGCGCTCTGCAACTTCGCGGGCGCGCCGGTCTACGACTACGTCATCGACCTGCCGGAACGCGGTCGCTGGCGCGAGGTGCTGAACTCCGACGCGACCGAGTACGGCGGGTCAGGGGTCGGCAACTACGGCGTCGTCGAGACGGATGCCGCGGCCCGTGCGACGCTCGTACTGCCGCCGCTCGGCGTGCTGTGGCTCGCGCACGCGGACGGCGAGTGATCGCGCGCTGACGCGCCGCGGCGCCGCGTCGGCGCCGCGGACTCAGAACAGCAGCGACGTGAGACGACCACGCGCGCGGACGACGCGCGGGTCGCTGTCCCCGATCACACCGAACAGTTCGAGCAGGCGCTCGCGCACCGGCGTGCGCTCGTCGGCCGGGAGCGCCCCGAACAGGTCGAGGAGGCGTCCGAACGCGTCATCGACGTGACCTCCGGCGAGGTCGAGATCGGCCACGGCGAACTGAGCGTCGGCATCGAGCGGTGCCGCGGCCGCCGCCGCCCGCGCCGTCTGCAGGTCGAGTCCCGCGACGCGTGCGAGCAGTCGCACCTGACCGAGACCCGCACGGGCGTCCTCGTCCCGCGGGTTCTCGACGAGCGCCTGCTCGTACGCCGCCTCGGCACGCGGATAGTCGCCGGCTTCGATCGCCGCGAAGGCCTCCTGGTGCAGCGGCGGAAGCTCCGGCTCGACGGGTTCCGTCGCGGCATCCTGCTCGCCACGGGGCACCGTGCCGGTCACGCCGTTCTGCGCCGCGACCTGCAGGAGCTGCGCGAAGACCTCACGCACCTGCTCCTCGGGGACGGCGCCGGTGAACAGCGGCACGGGCTGGCCGCCCACGAGTGCCACGACGAGAGGGATCGACTGGGCGCGGAAAGCCTGCGCAAGCTGGGGGTTCGCGTCGACGTCGACCTTGGCGAGCAGCAGCTTGCCGTCGAGCTCGAGCACGACCTTCTCGAGGATCGGGCTCAGTTGCAGGCACGGCCCGCACCATTCGGCCCAGAGGTCCACGACCACCGGCACGCTGCGGGAGATCTCGAGCACCTGCGGGAAGCTCTGGTCGGTGACGTCGATCACGAGCGACGGCGCCCCCGCAGCCCCGGCCGCGGGTGCAGCACCCGGCGCCGGCGCTGCCGGGCGGTTGCGCAACGACGAGAGGTCGACAGCGCCGCGGAGGACGGAACCGGGGGTGGGAGAGCTCACTGGATCACCTTCGCGTCGAGCACGTTCGAACTGTAGCCGAGCAGACGGATGCGGTCGGTCGACCCCTGCGCGGGGACATAGAAGAACAGCTGGTCGGCGTAGCGGCTCGTCACGCCGGTGGGCGACTCGGTCGCGCCGGTGAGAGCAGCCACCACCTTGTTGTCGCCGAACTTGATCGTGATGTCGCCTCCCGTCGGCTTCACCGTGTCGACCTCGTTGACACTCACCGCGACGATCGCGCCGCTCTCGAGCGTCGCCAGTGCCAGCGGGGTCGTGCCGCCCGCCTCGGCCGAGAACGTGAAGCTGCCGGTGGTCGACGCGGTCGTGTTGAACTCCTGCAGGCGCTTCTGCCGGTCGGCCTGCACACTCGCGTAGAAGGCGTCCGACTGCTCATCGAAGAGGTTCGCCGATGTGCTGTTCTCCCCGTTCGTCAGCAGGTCGGCATACGCGGCCGCAAGCTGGTCGGGAGCGATGGACAGGAGTCCGAAATCCGGCGGGATCTGGGTCGCGCCCACGAAGTCCGGGGCGAGATCGGGAAGCACGGTCGATCCCGCGAGACTGCCGAGGTACTGCAGCTTGTAGTTCGACCACGGATCCTGCTGCTGGAGCATCATGATGGTCGCCGTCTTCTTGCCGTCGGTCTCGTCGCTCACAACCGCCATGACCATGCGCGGCCAGGCGTCATAGGCCTGCGGCAGGATCGGATAGACCTGACCGGACGGGATCGCCGGCAGCGCCGTCATGTCGGACACCTTGCCGCGCAGGGTGTAATTCGTCTGACGCTCCGCCAGTGCGGCGCCCGCGAGACGCGTGGCGGCCAGATTCGCATCGAGAGACGCGTCTGCGGTGCCGACGGTGTCACGCACGCGAGCGATGATGTTCTGCGCCTGCGCGGAGCTCACCACCGGGGCGGGCTGCCCCGCCGGTACCGTCGGCGCTGCCGAATCGGAGGGACTGGACGAAGGATCGGGCACCGGCCAGGAATCGGCCGAGCATCCCGCGAACGCGAGGACGCCCACGAGGGCGATCGGAAGCGCGAGCAGCCGTCGGGTGCCCCGAGACCGGCGTGTCGAGGGCGGGCTCGAAGAGATGACGCCGCGGTCGGGCGACTCGATCGCGAGATCGATCGGCTCGGTCACCGGAAGAGGCGGCGGAGCCTTGCGACGCGGGCCGCGGGACCGTCGCGAATGCCGGATCGCGAGGATGTACAGCACGATGCCGACGAGAAGGAACACTCCTCCGAGCACGATGAGGGGCCCGGCCCAGGGGGTCGATGCGCGCAGCGGCCAGCTGATCGTCACCGTCGACGGTGCGGCGGCCTTGCCGTCAGACGCGACCAGCACGCTCATTCCCTGCGGCACCTGCAGCGAGCTGGAGAGGGCACCGCTTCCGGAGAACTCCTCGAGCCACAGATCCGAGCCGGTCGGGGGAACGGGAGTCGCGGCATCCGTCGCGACCTGCTCGTTGGTGGCGTCCGTCGGATCGACGGTCTGCGCTGCGTTCGCCGCAGCCGCCACCACCGTCGTCTGGGTGTTGCCCGACGCGTCGAGCGTGACGTCGTTGTACGACACGTTCGACAGCCACGCCTTCACGTCGGCGGTACGGCCATACGACACGAACAGAGCGGATGCCCCGCGCAGCGCGACCCGCTGGACGCCCGGCTCGCGAGTGAGCACAGCACCGTCGATCAGCGTGTACGGGGCCGATCCGCTCGTGTGAATCTGGGCGGTGCGCTCAGGGGGACCTTGGAAGATGGTCCGCTGGGAGATCCCGGCGCCGATCAGGATGGCGGCGAGCACGAATGCCGCCACGGCCCACACAAAACGCACGAAATGAGTCCTTCCCTGTCCCCGGGTATGAGACACGCCGACACGGCCGACTCTCCAGGTTAGCCCAGACGACCTGGGCACGTCCCGCGAGCGTGTACGACAGGGGCATCTCGACGGAACGCCGTAGTCTCGAGCCAGACCGACACCGCCCCCAGGAGCCGCCGTGAAGCTGTATCAGCCCTTCCGCACCGCCTTCCTCGCGACGCTCGGTGTGGGACTCGGGATCCTCCTGATCTCCAGCGTGCAGACCCTCTCGACGATCCTCCTCTACATCGGTACCGCGCTGTTCCTCTCGCTCGGACTCGAGCCCGTCGTCTCGTTCCTCGAGCGTCGGCGACTGCCGCGATGGGCCGCGGTTCTGCTGACGATCCTCGCCGTGCTCGCCCTGTTCGCCGGCATCGTGCTCATGGTGCTGCCGATCCTCATCGGGCAGGTCAGCGACCTCGTGCAGGAGATCACCCGCTACTTCCAGGCGGGCACCTTCATCGACGACGTGAAGAACTGGGTGCACACCGTGTTCCCCGGCCTCAGCGACTCGTCCATGAACGACGCTCTCACGAATGTGCAGAACTGGCTTCTCGCCAACTGGGGATCCATCACCGGAGGCCTCATCAACGCGGGTCTCGCATTCTTCAGCGGACTGACGGGCGCTGTCATCGTCCTGGTGCTCACCATCTACTTCACCGCGTCGACCCCGTCGCTGAAGGCCGCGGTGTACAGCATGGTCCCGTCATCGAAGCGGTCGCGCTTCGTGGATCTGTCCGAGCAGATCACGGATTCGGTCGGCTACTACGTCATGGGACAGGTCGCTCTCGGCGTGGTCAACGGCGTGCTGAGCGCGATTTACCTGTCGATCATCCAGGCGCCCTTCCCCGCCGTGCTCGCTGTCGTGGCCTTCTTCTTCTCCCTGATCCCCCTCGTCGGAACGCTCACCGGCTCCGCGATCATCGTCCTGACCTGCCTCATCCCCGGACTGGGATCGCCCGCAACCGCCCTCGCCGCAGGCATCTACTACCTTCTCTACATGCAGCTCGAGGCCTACGTGCTGTCCCCGCGCATCATGAACCGCGCGGTCTCCGTGCCCGGCGCGGTCGTCGTGATCGCCGCCCTCGCCGGCGGTTCCCTTCTGGGCCTGCTCGGTGCGCTCGTCGCGATTCCGATCGCCGCGAGCATCCTGATCCTCTTCCGCCAGGTGCTCATTCCTCGACAGAACGAGCTCTGAGCGCTTCGCGTCAGCCCAGCTCCCCGCTCCATTCGGTCGGGAGGGGGTCCGCCCCCGGACGAACGATCGACACGATCTCATCGAGCACGCGCCGCGTCTGCGTCTCACCCACCCAGAGGTGCTTGCCCTCGGGGACATCCACGATCCGTGCGTGCGGAACGGCGGCGAAACGTTCGCGCGCCTGCACCGGGGGGAGGAAGTCATCCCACTCCGGAACGACCGCCACCATCGGCCTCCCGTCACCGGCCCATGCGGCGAGCTCGCGCTCGGTCGTGCGTCGCAACGGCGGAGACAGAAGGATGAGCCCGGCGATGTCATGCCCACGCCCGTGTTTGAGCGCGACCTCCGTGCCGAACGACCAGCCGACGAGCCACGGCACCGGCAGTCCCCGCTCGGCGACGAACGAGACCGCGGCGGCCAGATCGGCCGCCTCGGCCTCACCATCGCCGAAGGTTCCCTCGCTCCTTCCCCGTGGCGAGACGGTGCCACGGGTGTTGAACCTCAGCACGGCGATGTCCGCCAACGCCGGAAGCCGCGCGGCCGCCTTCCGAAGGATGTGGGAGTCCATGAACCCGCCCTGCGTGGGCAGAGGATGCAGCGTCACCAGGGTCGCGACCGGACCGTGCTCGAGCGGCTCCGCCAGCTCCCCGACGAGCGTGAGCCCGTCGGACGTGCGCAGCGACACCTCCTCACGACGCGCCGGCAGCTGCACCGCGCCTCGGATCTCCGCGCTCATCCGATCCGCCAGCAGCTCTCGTGCCAGTGACGACGAGCGGCGAGGTCAGCCGCATCACCGAGGACCCCGTCAGCCCGCCATGCGACCAGGTGGGCTGTGCCCGGAACGATCACGCGCCCGCACCCCGGGCAGACGTACTCCTTGACGGCATTCGCCGGACCGACCGGCTGCACGTTCCACTCGACACCGCGGCGAGTCTCGATTCGCCGAAACCCTTGCAGCAGCCGGTCGAACGAATCATCGGCCGCGCTGTCGTCTCGCCGACGGCGATGCGACCGCGGCACGGCTCAATACCAGCCGGTCGCGTTCGAGTGAGCCCAGGCACCGCACGGGGTGCCGTAGCGGCCCGTGATGTACCCCAGGCCCCAGGTGATCTGTGTGGCCGGGTTGGTCTGCCAGTCGGCGCCGGCGCTGGCCATCTTGCTGCCGGGAAGGGCCTGCGGGATGCCATAGGCGCCACTCCCCTTGTTGTAGGAGGCGACGTTCCAGCCCGACTCGCGATTCCACAGGGCGACCAGGCACGAGAACTGGTCCTGCCCCATGCCGCGCGCCTCCAGCATCTGCAGTGCGATCGCCTGCGCGGTGCCGGGGTCCGGGGTCACGAACGGCGGAACGAACGACTTCACACTCGAGGTGGCCGTCGCGACGACCTTCGGCTTGGCCGCGGCCGAATAGCCCCCGCGGTCGAGCTCGACCGTCGCGTCACCCGACACCGACAGCGACTGCGCCGCCGCGACGGTGATCGAGTAGATCGACGAGGGCGCGGATGCCGCACTCGGATCCGTGCCCGCTGATGCCACCGCCATGCCCGCAGGGGCGAGAGACGCGCCCAGGAAGCCCACGGCGGCGACCACGGCGAACACGCTCGCAACCGCCCGCCGACGAGACCATCGAGGACGACGGGCGACCACCGCGGACCGCGGCATCTGCGCCGCCGCCAGGCGCGCTTCCCGTCGGGTGGCGGGAGCGGTGCGCACAGTCGTCACGTGGTAGCCAGAAGTCACAGTGTCGCGAGTCTAACCCGCACAGCCTGGGTGCGCCATCGATGCCGACGCGTGCCGCTGCATCCGATCAGTCCACAATCCGATCAGTCCACAGCCAACTGCACGGTGACGACGGCATCGAGCACCGCGTCGACCTGCAGCTCGTCGTAGCCGCCGCGCTGCATGCGGAATGCAACAGCGCGCACCTGCTCAACGGTGACCGGCTCCCCCGCCGCCAGGTATCCGGCGATACGGTCGGCGACGATGTCGACCTCATCGAGCCGATAGCCGTAGCGGATCCAGGGAACTCGCGCGAACCGCTCGCGCCGGGGACGCGTGAGCCGATCGAGGATCTCCTGCGCCAGGCCGCGGTGCACGTCGATCCACCGGGCCGGTCCGAGGGCGTCGATCGCGTCTGCGCGCTCCCGCGCAGCGAAGGCGTCTTCCACCCGCGACAGGGCGGCGTCGACCGCTGCGACCTGGTAGCCGTGCCGCACGACCGGGAACGACGCCGAGCGCACGCTCTCCGCGCTGAAGGGTGAGCCCGCAGCATCCGTCTCGAACGCGTCCCGTGCCTGCGCCAGGAATGCCTCCACCGCTCGCGGCTCGTATCCGCGAGTACGCCCGCGCTCGACCGGGAACAACGGCTCGCTGTAGGCGTCCGCCTCGATCTGATCGATCGCACTCGACGGTTCGTCGTGAACGGTCATGACACCACTCCCATCGGGAAGAACACGTAGTACAGGGCCAGAGCCGCTCCGGCCGACGGAAGGATCGAATCCAACCGGTCGAGGACGCCGCCGTGACCGGGGAGCCACGAACTCATGTCCTTGATGCCCAGGTCCCGCTTGATCATGGATTCGCCGAGGTCACCGGCGGTCGCGGTGCCGAGGATAACAAGTCCGATGATGATGCCGGTCCACCACGGGAGACCGAGCATCAGCCACGCCAGCAGAATCGCGCCGACGACGGAGAGCACTGCAGCTCCCGCGAAGCCCTCCCAGGTCTTCTTGGGACTGATCTTCGGCGCCATCGGATGACGTCCCAAGGTCAGACCCGAGACGTAGGCGCCGGTGTCCGCGACGATCGTGATGATGAGGAACGCCATCACCCACCACTCGCCATGCGGTTGCCGCAGCAGCAGAATGGCGAGGCTCGCCAGGAACGGAACGTAAAGAGGGACGAAGGTGGCCAGCAGCACGTCGTCGACGACGTTGCCGTAGGTGCGGCCGTCCCGCTCGATCATCTGCCCCACGAGGCGCCAGACGATCGCGACCACCACGCCGCAGAAGAGCGCGACCCACATCTGCCACGGCCCGAGCAGGTATGCCGTCGCCGGCACGATCACGGCGATCGCGACCTGCGGGATGAGGTCGACCTTCCGGCCGGCACCTTGCAGCGCTCGCGAGAACTCGAAGACCCCGAGGACGGCGACCGCGAGGGCGAACAGCGCGAACGGCCAGTTCGCGAAGACGAGCGAGACGAACACGACCAGACCGATCGCGAGGCCGATCACGATCGCGAGGATCAGGTCTCGCCCCGTGCGCTGCTTGATGCGCGCATTCGCCTCTTCGAACTCGGCGCGTGCGTGCGCCATCTGCAGTTCGAACTCGTTGCGCGGCGCTCGCGAGGAACGCCGCATCGACCCGTGGCCGCTCGGCACGGTGTCCGGCGACGGGTCGGCGTCGCGCGACGAGTCACTCATGATCGCGGTCAGACCTCGAGGAGCTCGGCCTCTTTGCGCTTGAGCGCGTCGTCGATCGAGTCGACGTGGCCGCGGGTGAGCGCGTCGAGCTCCTTCTCCGCACGCACGAGGTCGTCTTCACCGACCTCGGACTTCAGCGCGTCCAGATCGTCCTTGGCCTTGCGGCGGATGCCACGAAGGTGCACCTTCGCGTCCTCCCCCTTGCCGCGGACGATCTTCACGAACTCCTTGCGACGCTCCTGAGTCAGCTCAGGAAGGCTCACGCGCACGATGTTCCCGTCATTGGTGGGATTCGCGCCGAGGTTCGGCATGTCGCGGATCGCCTGCTCGATCGCCTTGAGAGCGGTCTTGTCGTACGGGGTCACGATGAGGGTGCGGGCCTCGGGGTTCGCGAGAGAGGCCAGTTGCGCGAGCGGGGTGGGAGTCCCGTAGTACTCGACGAGCACCTTCTGGAACAGCTGCGGGTTCGCGCGCCCGCTGCGGACGGTCGCGAAGTCCTCCTTCGCGGACTCGACAGCGCGGTCCATACGCTCTCCGGCATCGGCCAGAACGTCGGCGATCATGGGTGTCTCCCCTCGGTGGTGCAGTCTCAGAGTCTAGTGGCAGGGTCTCCGCCCGACCTGGGCGGGAACGAGGGTCACGAGGTGACGAGCGTGCCGATCTTCTCGCCCAGAAGCGCCTTGGTGATGTTGCCGTCGGGCTCCATGCCGAACACGCGCATGTCGATGCGGTTGTCCATGCACAGGCTGAACGCGGTGGAGTCGACGACCTTCAGTCCCCGCACGAGCGCGTCGCCGTAGGTGATGGTGTCGATCCGCGTCGCCGCGGGGTCCTTGCGAGGATCGGCCGTGTACACGCCGTCCACACCGTTCTTCGCGACGAGCACCTCATCAGCACCGATCTCGAGCGCGCGCTGCGCGGCGACGGTGTCCGTCGAGAAGTAGGGAAGACCCGCACCGGCGCCGAAGATCACGACGCGGCCCTTCTCCATGTGGCGCTCCGCGCGCCGCGGAATGTACGGCTCCGCGACCTGCGTCATCGAAATGGCGGACTGGACGCGTGTCGCCGCTCCGGCCTGTTCGAGGAAGTCCTGCAGGGCGAGGGCGTTCATCACCGTGCCCAGCATGCCCATGTAATCGGCGCGACCGCGGTCCATCCCGCGCTGACTCAGCTCGGCGCCGCGGAAGAAGTTGCCGCCGCCCACGACCACGGCCACTTCCACCGTGTCGACGGCGGCGGCGATGTCGCGCGCGATGCGGCTGACGACATCCGGATTGACCCCGAGGGATCCACCCCCGAACGCTTCACCGGAGAGCTTGAGGAGGACGCGACGGCGTCCGGTCGATTCATCCATGCGGGGTCCTCTCGTCGTGTCCAACTTAGCGAGTGCGCACGCCAGACTTCGGGCACGCACGACGAAGGGCCCGCATCGAGCGATGCGGGCCCTTCGCGGCGATCAGGCGCCGACCTTGAAGCGGGCGAAGCCCGTGAGCGTCAGACCGGCGTCCTTCGCGACCTGCGCGACGGAGAGCTTGTTGTCCTTGGCGTAGTCCTGGTCGAGCAGCGCGACCTGCTTGAAGAACGCGTTCACGCGGCCCTCGACGATCTTCGGCAGCGCGGCCTCCGGCTTGCCCTCGTTGCGGGAGATCTCGGTGACGATCTCGCGCTCCTTCTCGACATCGGCCTCGGGGACCTCGTCGCGGGTGAGGTAGCTCGGGTTGGCGAACGAGATGTGCTGCGCGAGCGAGCGAGCGGTCTCGGCGTCGTCGCCCGAGTAGGCGAGCACCACACCGACCTGCGGGGGCAGGTCCTTGCTGGTCTTGTGCAGGTACACCTCGATGTGGTCACCGGCGAGCGTGCGCACGCGGCGCAGCTCGACCTTCTCACCGATGATCGCGGCCTCGTCCGAGATGAGCTGCTCGACGGTCTGGCCGTTCGCGTCGGCGGCCAGAGCGGCCTCGGCGGAGTCCGCACCGGCGGCGGCCGCGGCATCCGCGACCTTGTCAGCGAGGGCGATGAAACGCTCGTTCTTCGCGACGAAGTCGGTCTCGCAGGCGAGCTCGACGAGCGTCACCTTGCCGCCGAGCTCGCGAGCGGTCACGAGGCCCTCGCTCGTCGAACGGTCAGCGCGCTTGGCGTTGCCCTTCGCGCCCTTGAGGCGCAGGATCTCGACGGCCTTCTCGACGTCGCCGTCGGCCTCCTCGAGTGCCTTCTTGGTGTCGACCATGCCGGTGCCGAGCTGCTCGCGCAGCGCCTTGATGTCAGCGATGGTGAAGTTGGCCATGGGTGGCGGCTCCTTCTGTCTATGCGTTCGCGTGGGCGATCGGCGCGGCGCGATGCGCACGCCGCGCCGATCGTAGTGCGTCTGGACGACGCGGAGGTTTACTGGGCGTCGGCCTCGGGCGCGACAGCGGCCTCGGCGGCAGCCTCGACCTCGACGACCTCGGCCTGGGGCTGCTCGAGCAGCTCGCGCTCCCACTCGGCCAGAGGCTCGGCCTCTTCGGCGTCGCCGGCAGGCTGGTGGCGCTGGATGAGACCCTCGGCTGCCGCGTCCGCAATGATGCGGGTGAGCAGCGAGACCGAGCGGATCGCGTCGTCGTTGCCCGGGATCGGGAACTGGAACTCGTCGGGGTCGGCGTTCGTGTCGAGGATGCCGATCACGGGGATACCGAGCTTCTTGGCCTCGTCGATCGCGAGGTGCTCGCGCTTGGCGTCGACCACCCAGATCGCCGACGGCGTCTTGGTGAGGTTGCGGATACCGCCGAGCGACTTGTGCAGCTTGTCGAGCTCGCGCTGCTTGAGCAGCAGCTCCTTCTTGGTGAAGCCGGTGCCGGCCGGGTCGTTGAAGTCGAGCTCCTCGAGCTCCTTCATGCGTGCGAGGCGCTTCGACACGGTGGAGAAGTTCGTGAGCAGACCGCCCAGCCAGCGCTGGTTGACGAAGGGCTGGCCGACGCGGGTCGCCTGCTCGGCGATGACCTCCTGGGCCTGCTTCTTCGTGCCGACGAAGAGCACGGTGCCGCCGTGGGCGACCGTCTCCTTGACGAACTCGTACGCCTTGTCGATGTACGACAGCGACTGCTGCAGGTCGATGATGTGGATGCCGGAGCGCTCGGTGAGGATGAAGCGCTTCACCTTCGGGTTCCACCGGCGGGTCTGGTGTCCGAAGTGCACGCCGCTGTCGAGCAGCTGGCGGATGGTGACGACGGCCATGGCCGTTCTCCTGTCTGGCGCGGGGCGCCTCTTGCGGTTGTCCTCTGCGCGCGGATGCGGCGCGGAGCCTGGTGCCCGGCGCCACTCCGCCCGTCGAGACGGGACCGTCGGAGTGGATGCCACCCGGCGGAGACCGCCGGACTCTGGGCACGCGTAGTCACCCCGACAAGCGAGGTGCTCGTTCAGCATACAGGACGCCGTCTCCTCCCCCGGCGGCCGAGCGGATGCGGCCTCCCCCGCGAGTTGCATGGTTCGCTCCCGCGTGCGCCGCGAAGGCCAGCATCGACCCATGCGCCGCCCCCTCATCGCCGCCCTCCTCACCGCCGCACTGGCCCTCGCGCCGGGCGCACCGGCGGACGCGACACCGACCGCTGCGCCGGGCGGTGCCCGTGGGGTCGCGCAGCCCACCTGGTCGTGGCCGGTCGCGCCGCCGCGCGTCATCGCCGGATACGCGGCACCCGCCAGCGCCTACGGCGCGGGTCATCGCGGAATCGACCTGGCTGCGAATGAGGGCGCACCCGTGGTCGCCGTCGATGACGGAGTGGTCGCGTTCGTGGGCATCGTGGTGGATCGAGCAGTGATCACGATCCGGCATGACGACGGTGTGGTCAGCACTCTTGAGCCAGTGGCTTCCGGCCTTCCCGTGGGCGCCCGCATCGCGGCAGGCGATCAGGTGGGAACGGTGACGACCGGGGGCCACGTCGCGCCCGGGGGCGTCCATCTCGGCGCACGTCTGCACGGAGCGTACGTCAATCCGTTGCTGTTCCTCGGAAGAGTCGAGCGGGCAGTGCTGCTGCCGTGCTGCGGCTGAGCACGACCAGAGCCGGCGTCTCGATGAGGACGCCAACGGCCGCACCCGTCAGGCGCGCGGATGCGCCTGACGGTAGGCAGCGGTCAGCCGCTCCGTCGACACATGGGTGTAGATCTGGGTGGTACCCAGGCTCGCGTGGCCGAGCAGCTCCTGCACCGCCCGCAGGTCCGCCCCGCCGTCGAGCAGATGCGTGGCGGCCGTGTGACGGAGAGTATGCGGACCGACGTGCGCGACACCGAGGGCTGGCGCGAGTGCACTGCTGACGACCCGGTAGACCGCGCGGGGGGTGAGCGCGCCCCCGCGCGCACCGAGAAAGACGCGGTCGCCCGGGTCCGCACTCCGAGCCCGAAGCACCGGTCGTGCACTGTCGAGGTACTCGCCGAGGGCACGGTCGGCGGGCGCGCCAAAGGGGACGACCCGCTCTTTGTCGCCCTTGCCGCGCACTCGCGCGGTGCGGCGCACGCGGTCGATGTCGGCCACGCGCAGACTGCAGAGCTCCGAGACCCGTACTCCGGTCGCGTAGAGCATCTCGAGGAGCGCGTGGTCGCGCACGGCGACGGGGTCCCGTTCGGCGGCCCGGGCTGCGGCCGCCGCCAGCACCTGGTCGACCGCGGTCGTGGTGGCCACCCTCGGCAGGGTGCGCCCGCGGGCTGGTGCGGCGAGGCGGGCCGCAGGGTCTCGCGCCACCTGTCCCCGCTCGAATGCCCACGAGAACAGTCCACGCACAGTGGCACGGCGACGGGCGAGCGTCGCCGGCGCGTCCCCCCGCTGCACGGCAGCCCACATCCACTCCCGCAGATCATCCGTGTCGATGTCGTCGATCGAACGGTGCTCGCCGAGATGGTGCGAGAGATCGGCCATGTCCTGTGTGTACGCCCGCACCGTGGCAGGAGACAGGCGCCGAACGTCGCGAAGGTGGACGAGCCATTCGCGGGCGACCGCGTCCAGCGCGACGGGCGGGCGCGGGGGCGACGGCACGACGGATGCCTCGGACGTCATGGTCCCAGTGTGCGGTGCGATGCTCCGACGCTGGGCACGACGCGGCGACGATGACGCATCAGGTCACCCGAAGCCACCCCTCACCTCGGTCGACCGCGTCACCGGCAAGCAGGGCGTATCCGAGGATGACCGCAACGTCGGACGGGTCCATGCCTGCCCGGCGCGCGATGTCGCCCACCGTGCGCGGCGCCCTCGTCGAGAGGGCGTCGCGCACCCGCGTCGCGTCGTCGGTGCGCGCGGCGTCGACGCCCGCGCCGGATGCGAGCCCGGCGTCGATGCCGACGAGCGCGAGGGCGTCATCGGCGCACGTGATGCACACGGCGTCGTAGTCGCGCAACAGCCGATGACATCCCGCTGAGGCCGGGGAGGTGATCGGACCGGGGACCGCGCCGAGCGGCCGCCCGAGGGCCGACGCGTGGCCTGCGGTGTTCAGGGATCCGCTGCGCCAGCCCGCTTCGACGACGACAGTGGCGGCTCCGAGCGCCGCGATCAGCCTGTTGCGCTGGAGAAATCTCCATTTGGTGGGCGCGGCGCCGCACGGCACCTCCGCGGCCACGGCGCCTCCCGCGGCCATCGCCGCCTCGATCAGCTCGGTATGCCCCGACGGATACACCTTGTCGACACCGCCCGCCAGCACCGCGACGGTGCGGCCACCGACGCCGAACGCAGCCCGGTGGGCGACGCCATCGATCCCCCAGGCCGCGCCGGAGACGATGATCACGCCTCGTGCGGCGAGGTCGCCCGCCACCTCAGCGGCCGCCGCTTCGCCGTACGCGGTCGCCGCCCGTGCGCCGACGATTGCGATCGACGGCTCCGCCGCGAGCGCAGACGCGTCACCTCGCACCCAGAGGGCGACCGGCGCGTGCGCGCCGAGATCGCCGAGCGAGCGCGGCCAGCCGGCATCGCTCGGGGTCAGCAGCCCGGCTCCGGCGCGGGCGGCGAGCTCGACGGTGTCGCGGAGGGTCGCGGCATCCCAGCGTGGACCCCACCGCCGCAGCGCGGCCGACCACACGGCATCGCCGACCAGACGTCCGCCCTCGGCATCACCCCGCCGTGCGCGGTCGAGGGCTCCCCGTGCGCCCCACTGCGCGATCGCCGCGCCCGCCACGCGGTCACCCGGTTCGACGAGAGTGCTCCACACGATCGCCGCATCGCGGTCGTCGCGGAACTCATCGTCAGGAAGGCCGAGCGCATCGGCACGCGCGCGCACCGCACGCGCATCTGTCGAGGTGCCGTTCACGCCGCCATCCCCCGCTTGAGGTACAGCGCGCGGCCGATGTCGTCACCGGTGAGGCGATCGTGCCCGGCGAGGTCGGCGACGCTCCAGGCGACACGCAGCACGCGGTCATAGGCGCGCAGGGTCAGCAGACCGCGTTCGAGTGCCGCATCCAGCGGAGCCCGCACGTCCGACGTGGGCGCGTGGGGATCTTGCCGCAACCACGCCCCGTCGATCTCCGCGTTCACGGTCCACGGGGTCTCGCGCAGACGCCGGGCGGCGCGCTCGCGCGCATCCCTCACCCGCTCCCGCGCATCAGCGCTGGACGTGCGGCCGCGACTGTGCGGCACACGGGTGACCCGGGTCATCCTCATCTCGATGTCGATCCGATCGAGCAGCGGACCCGACAGCCGCGCGCGGTAGCGGCGGATCGCCGACGGCGGGCATTCGCAGAGCGCACCTCGCACGCCGTGGTTCCCGCACGGGCAAGGGTTGGTCGCGAGAACGAGCTGGAATCTCGCCGGGAACGCGGCGACGACCCCCATGCGATGGATCTCGATGGCACCGCGCTCGAGCGGCTGACGGAGAGCGTCCAGCACCGAC
>NZ_MEGA01000014.1:0-32189 GCF_001725695.1 Microbacterium sp. SCN 71-21 | reverse complement strand
CGACCGCACTAGTCCAATGGGCGGGAGGCGTTGCGCAGCTCGTCGACGACTTCGCGATGCTGTGGGTGTACGAACAGGATGAGGGCCTGGCCGTGCGTGCTCAGAAGATGACTGTCGACGGTGATTGCGTCCACGAATCGGATGTCGACGGCAGGATCTTCCAGGAGGGCGCGGCGAATTGCCGCGAGGGTGCGAGCGACGGTCATGGCCGTGTCGGCAGGCTAGTGGGCCGCGCCGAGTTCGACGAGGAGGACGCCGCCGATGATGAGGGCGATGCCGAGCGCCATGACCCAGGTGAAGGGCTCTTTGAACAGGAACTTGCTGGCCACGGCGGTGAGGGCGACGCCGGAGGCGGCCCAGATGCCGTAGGCAACACCGATGCCGAGCCCGAGGGCAAGGACTTGGGTGAGGAAGAAGAACGCGCCGAGGTAGCCCACGACGACGGCGATGTAGAACAGTTTCCGGCCGTCGGTTGCGAGGCGCAGGGAGAGTGCCGCGCCGACTTCGAGGACGATCGCGAGGATGAGGAAGAGCCAGACCATCAGATGCTCGCCTCCCTCTTGCGCTGCGCCGCTTGCGATCCGAGTTCGACGGTGAGAACACCGCCGATGATCAACGCCAGGCCGAGGATCATCACGCCGGTCAAGGGCTGTCCAAACAGGAGTGCGGCCAGCAGTGCGGTCAACGCGACGCCCATCGCGCCCCAGATCCCGTATGCAACCCCGAGGGCCATCCCCTCGCGTAGAACGAGCGCGAGAAGCGTGAACGCGCCGACGTAGCCGATCGCGACCAGGATGTACCAGGCCGGGTGGTCCTGGCCGGCTTGGAGGGCGAGAGAGCCGGCGACTTCACTGATGATCGCGCCGGCAAGCAGGAGCCATTTCTTCATAGTCAGTCCTTCAGGAGGTTGTGGGCGAAGGCGCGGAGCTGCGCCAGGTCGCCGGGGGTAGGGGGGGAGACGTTGGCGGCTTCGGCAAGCCACCCGCCGTCGGCCAGAAGGCGGGCGGCGAGCAACCGGGTGCGTTCGGCCGGGGCGACGTCATCAGGCACGACAAGCCAGGGCGCGAGACGTTCGGCCCAGCGTTGCGTGAGCGAGCGGCGCAGCTTCGGATCACTCATCGCCACCAGGTCGGTTTCATCGAACCCCCCGGACAGTGACCAGTCGACGTACGCGCCGATGCGCGCGGCCGGCGCCGCGCCCTCCGGTGACGACCCGAGGCGTGCGACCAGCGCCTCTTCCCAGCGGTCCAAAACGGAGTCCACCAGGGCGAGCATGAGGGCTTCCTTCGTGGGGAAGTGATACATCACCCCCGGCTTGGTCAGCCCCACACTCCGGGCCACGGAATCCAGAGACACCGCCCGCCCCTCGTCGAGCTGAGAGAAGGCGGCCGCCAGGATCGCGGGGCGAGGATCGGTGCGCATGAGTGTAGGTTACCATCCGGAAGGTAACCAGGCCATCCAGCAGATTGCCGGCGCATAGGTTCATCACCGCGAGCCGAGTAGGCCGAAAACGATCGATTCCGGCACGAGCACCGACGGCACCGCGGCGACGTCGACACGCCGTGCCGAAACCCTGTGCCGAAACCCTCTTGTGCCGAAACATTCCATAGACCGTTTTCGGGAAAACCGATAGACTGGTAGGACGACGAAGGGAGCCATCGTGGCTGAGACATTCACGGTCGAGGAGCAGTGGCCGGAGCTGTTCGCGCAGCTCGACGCGACGCAGCGCGACAGCGTGCGCCAGGCCCTCGCCGCCGGATGGCACGAGGGGTTCACCCCGACCCGCGAGGACGTCGAGAACGTGACCGACTACACCCGCGGCGCGATCGACCTCGCGGAGTACCGTCGACGCGGCCACGCTGCCGCTCGCCGCGCTGCCGGCGTCGTCGGCGCCGGCCGCTGACGTGGCTTCCCAGTTCGATAGCTGGGAGTCGTACTTCTACCCCGACACGATCGACCCGCTGACGGGGATCGGGACGCTGCGCAACCTCTACGACGAGCGCGACGCGCGGGTGCTGTCTCGGATGGAGTACACCGACACCACCGTGCGCGCCGTGCAGCTCGGTAACGGCGAGGTCGACGTGCCGCGCACGTTCGACGGGGAGCACCTACGCGCGATCCACCGGCACCTGTTCCAGGACGTCTACGAGTGGGCGGGGGAGTACCGCACCGTGGAAATGTCGAAGGGTCCAGGGCGCGGCTTCGGTGAGGTCAAGACGGGCGAGGTCGGCCGGTATCTGTCGGACGCCCGCCAGCTCGTGACGTCGACGGACTGGGCCAAGATCAGCCGCAACGATTTCGTGGCCACGGCCTCAACTGTGTTCGCCTACGTCAATCAGGCGCACCCGTTCCGCGAGGGCAACGGCCGCACGTCGAAGGTGTTCATGGCCCACGTGGCCGAGCAGTCGCCGTACCGGTTCGACTTCGCTCGCGTGAGCCCGGAGCAGTGGAACGCGGGATCGGCCATGAGCCGACCCGACATGTTCGCCTACCCTCCCGAGCCGGCCTCTCTCGTCCCGGTGTTCGCCGCGGTGACCGTCGAGCGCACCGCACCGCCGGCCGCCCCTGACAGGGCCGCTCAGGCACGCTCAGCGCTCAGCGCGTCCTACCCCCGTCCCGCGTCCGAGGCGACGAAGCAGACACCGCAGCAGGGCACACAGGCCCGGCCGCCGAGTGCCGGCTACCGCGCCACCCGCGGCCCCAACGTCGGCCGTGATTGATAGGAAGAACCCATGTTCAACTCACTCATCCCGAACCTTGTCGGCGGGGCAGGCGTGGTGCTGTTCGTCGTCGGGGCGATCGCTTTGCTCACCGCGCGCGATCGCTTCGGACGCACGAGCGGCGGCGCACGTCGACTCCTCTGGGCGTTCGGCTTGTGTGAGGTCGCTATCGTCCTCTGGATCGCGGCACTCTGGATCGACGGGGCGGCATGGCTCCCCGGTCGAATCATTGCCACCGTCGCCGTCCTGGCCGGGCTCGTGTTCGTCATCCCGCGCATGCGCCGGATTGCCCGAGCGCGACGAGACGACGCGGCCGAGGGCGTGAAGCAGGTTCAGCAGTGACGAACGTCGTCGGTTACGCCCGAGTCTCGAAGCGGGAGCAGAACCCCGCAGCTCAGGAGGCCGAGCTGCGCGCGGCCGGTGCTTCTCGAGTATTCGTTGACCACGGCGAGTCGAGCCGCATTGCAGACCGTCCGCAGTGGCTCGCCTGCCTCGATTACCTCCGCGAGGGCGACACCCTCCTGGTGCGCCGACTCGATCGGCTGGGAGGCTCGGAGCGGATCATCATCGAGACGCTGCACGACCTCGACCGCCGAGGGGTGAACATCAAGAGCCTGACGGAGCCGATGATCGACACCACAACCCCGATGGGTCGCGCCCTGTTCGGCATGGTCGCCGTGTTCGCGCAGCTCCGCGTCGACACGATCCGGGAGAACACGATGCGCGGCCTCGCTCACGCGAAGTCGCAGGGGAGGGTCGGTGGCCGGCCGTCGAAGATGACGCCGGAGAAGATCGCACAGGCGCAGAGGATGCGCGCCGAGCGTGCCAGCCTCGACCACATCGCCGCGGTGCTCAGCGTCGGCAAGTCGACCGTTGCACGCGCCCTCAACAAGGCCGATCAGGATCTCACTCAGACGCAGCGGTAGCGCCGCCCTGGTCCTCGTGAAGCAGCACGCCGGGCGCGACGTCGAGCGCGCCGGCTATCGCGTTCAGCTCGTCGACCGTGAGGCCGCACGGCCTGGTCAGGTGCAGTCGCCGGGTGAGGGTGCGTAGCTTGATCCCGGTCGCGTCAGCCAACCATTCGACCGTCAGACCCCGAGTGTCGAGCACGCGCCGGATGCGCTGCGCGACCTGCACCGCGATTGATCGCGTCATCGGTCATCGTCCCCCAACTCACCCTCACGAGTGAGCGTGTCGATCACCGTTACGACGTCGCCCCCCGGCACCGTCACGGATGCCGCGAGCCTATAGCCAGAGCGACCGTACTCGTAGAGCTGCTGGTCACGTTCACCCACATTTCGCGTAAGCCGACCGCGCTCCTCATCCGACGTCGGCAGTGTCGTTGTCAGCGTTGCGAAACTCACGGGTCTACTCATCGTTCGATCCCAATCCCTTGTTGTGTGTCCGATGAAAGTAGGCAGTTCGGCGGTACGCCGAGGTGCCGGCTTTCTCGGAACACTTGCCGCCTTGCACGCAGCGGAGAGCCGGTCAAGGGGAGCCCGCAGGGCTCTCCCGAAGGGACGCGAAGCGCCCTTGACGGGATCGGGAGCGGAGTGCAACCCCGCAACGCGGGGACACACGAAAGCCCCACGCCGCAGAGCGGAACGTGGGGCCGAGAACGTGGGAGCGATCAGCCCTCCGTAGAAGGCTCCAACGACGCATCGTCAGCCGCCGCGGGTGCCGAGCTGGACGCAGGCTTGCGCGTCGATCGACGCCGGGTGCGCGCCTTCTTGTCGGGCTCCGCAAACCCGATCTTGCGCAGCTCGTCCGCCGACCATCCGGCGCTCAGCGCAGCCGAGTAGGCGCGCACGTCCTCCCGCTCCGCGGTCGCGATCCGCTCGGC
The DNA here is from genome assembly GCF_001725695.1 of Microbacterium sp. SCN 71-21. Taxonomy (NCBI): domain Bacteria; kingdom Bacillati; phylum Actinomycetota; class Actinomycetes; order Micrococcales; family Microbacteriaceae; genus Microbacterium; species Microbacterium sp. SCN 71-21. Next base: position 27,626 of record NZ_MEGA01000014.1, on the reverse strand, counting down.
GATCCGCGCCTGTAGGTCGGCCAGCTCGCGCGCCGTCTCGTCGCGCACATCGCTGAGCGACTGCCGCGCCTCCGCGACGGTACGAACCGCAGTCAGGCGGTCATCCTGTAGACGTCGCGCGCGCTCGATTGCTTCCTCTGGTGTCAGTTGCGTAGCCATGCACCAATCGTACGGATCGCGCCGTTCGAAGTCGACGCGTGTCGACACATCAAAAGCACGCCGAGGCGAAGCCTCGACCACTCCCGTCTGTCGACGTGAGCGACCCCGAATGGAGTCCCAGACGGAGCAAGCTAAAGGATCAGGTGCCCTGATCCATCTTGACCCCTCGACAGCCGTCGAGCGGTGCGGCACACTTGATGTGTGCAGTCCCCGCAGATGCGGGGTCGCTGCGCTGGGCCGAGGGAAGGGGTTGCCGTGTCTGACGAGTCGACGAAAGAGCGTCAGCAGGGCACGGGCCGGCGACGGCGCATCCCCGGCGGTCGCCCCGGCCGACACAACGTGCGGACGAGCCCCGAGGAAGAGGGCTCGTTGCAGCGCCTCGCCCGCGCCGCGGACATGAGTGTGCCGCGTTACCTGGTCGAGAGCGGCTTGGCTGTCGAGACGGGGGAGACGGTCACCGAGCGACGCAACGCCATCGTGAAGTTGTTCGAGCTGCACCGGCTCTTGGCCGCGGTGTCGAACAACGTCAACCAGATCGCGAAGGCCACCAACGCCACCGGTCAGCGGCAGGCAGAGACAGACGCCACGCTCGCCGCCGTGCGTCGAGTCGCGGAGCGCATCGACGCCGCCGTGGATGAGCTGAGCCTGTCATGATGCCGAACGTCACGCGCGGCGATCGGATGGCCGGGCTGATGACCTACCTCGTCGGGGAGGGTCGTCACAATGAGCACGAGGAGCCGCACCTGGTGGCCGGCGATCACGCGCTCATGGCGTGGTACGACGACGCCGAGCTGAGCGGCGACAACGCGAAGGCGATCGCGCGTCACCTTGACCGTCCGCGCACCGCTATGGGCGTCGACGTGAACGGCGGCCACGTGTGGCACGCCTCACTGTCGCTGCGCGCCGAGGAAGGCATTCGCACCGATCAGGAGTGGGCCGCGATCGCGCAAGACTTTGTGTCCGCGATGGGGTTCGACGACAACGACGGGACCAAGGCTCCGTGCCGCTGGGTCGCGATCCGGCACGGCTTGTCCCAGGCCGGCAACGACCACGTGCACATCGCCGTGAACCTCGTTCGCGAGGACGGCACGAAGGCGTCGACGCACCTGGACTACCAGCGCGCACAGAACGCCGCGCGCGCTCTCGAAGTGAAGTACGGCTTGGAGCAGTTGGAGTCGACGAAGGGGGAGCGCGCGACGCGCGGCTACAGCCCCGCAGAGCAGGCCCGCGTCGAGGAACGTGCAGCGCTGTTTGCGCAGCGCAAGTACGAACAGCACGCGGCCCGTGTCGGGGGAGAGCAGCCCGAATGGCACCGCCTCGACCCGAAGGAACGACAGGCACGCATCACGGCCGAGGTTCGACTGAACGCACCCCGGAACGACCTCGCGCGTACCGTGCGAGGAGCGGCCGGCGCGAGCGAGAACGAAGCCGAGTTCGTGCGCCGGCTACGCCGCTCGGGTGTGCTCGTTCGGCCGCGGTTCGCGGAGGGAACGACCGACGTCATCACCGGCTACTCGGTGGCAATCCGACCGACCAACGGCGAGCGGCCGATTTGGTACGGCGGCGGCCAGATGGGCCGCGACCTCACCCTGCCGAGGCTCCGCGAGGGATGGCCCGACACACCCACCGGGGCGACCGACGCGGCCGCCGAGTGGCAGGCGGCGGGACGAGGCCGGCGGCCCGTTGCACCTGGTCGCGAAATGCGCGAACCGGACCCCGAGCTGTGGCAGCGCCACACCGAGGAAATCGGGCAGCTCCGCGAGCAGCTTCGGTCGATCCCGCTCGATGACCGCGACACCTGGTCGACGGTCGCACGTCAGACCGCGGCCGCGTTCGCAGCCTGGTCGAACGCCGTCGAGGAGACACCCGGCGACCTGGCCGAGGCATCCGACGCACTCGCCAAGTCGGCACAGACCTACCGTCGCCCGGTGAAGCCCCAGCGTGCCGGCCGGGTGGCAATGTCAGGTGCGACGATGCTCCTCGCCAGCGTCGCCCGAGGCGGCCAGGGAACAGCCGCACAGCTCGCCATGCTGCGCCAGCTCATGAACCTCTCCCAGGCCGTCTACGACGCCGCGAAGGCCGCAGGAGAAGCGCGGCAGGCAGCGAACGTCGAGGCCGCCGTGCGGGAGCGCGTGATGAACGTGCGGCGTCAGCTCGAAGCGGTGCCGGCCACCACAGCCGCGTCGACCACGACAGCCCCGACGTCGACCGCCACGGCGACCGCACCCACGATCGACCGCTCCGCGATCGTCGACGCATCCGTGCAGGAAGCGCTCGACAAGATGCAGCGCGCGGAGGAGAAGCGCAGCAACACCACCGGCTCGCCGGTTCCGCCCCAGGTGGAGCCCGCGCGGCCGCGCACCACGACGAAGCCGGGCGCAGATCGCGGCCCGGAGCGATGAGAAGGGAGTCAGATCATGGCCGATGAGAGCGACGGCATCGAGGAAGCATTCGAAGGGCAGCTCCGCATCGCCGTCACCGCGGCGGGCCGCGTAGGCGAAGCGTTCGCCCGTGGCCGCGAGGAAGCGGCGCGACGAGCGCAGGCGCAGAGCGAGCAGGCGGCCCGCGAACTGTCGTCACGGTTCGAGGCAGAGAAGCGCGCAGCTCGCGTCGAGCTGGGTGGTGTGTACCGCTCCGATTGGTGGGACAAGGCGACGCCGCAGCAGATCGGCGCCGCACTCACCACGGCGCGCGCGTGGGGCACGGAAGACCCCGAGGCGCAGCGCGCGGAGGGCCGCATCCGCGACGAGCTCCGCACGCGCTACGGCGTCGACGTCGACAACACCGGCGCCGATCCCGCGGCCGTCCAGGCGGCCGTCGAGGCTGAGCAGCTGCGCCGGCAGTCCGACACCGAGCGTCAGCGCAGCGCCACCGAGCAGGCCGAAGCGGTCGCACTCTCGCGCCAGGCCGACGAAGCTGACCGCGCGGCCGAGGCGTCCCGCGACACCGCCGACACCACTCCCGACGAGGGAGAGCGCGAGCAGGCACAGGTGCAGGCCGAGCGCGAGCAGAACCGCGCCGAGGCCACCCGCGAGAAGGCCGAGCCGCTGTACGACTCGTCCGAGCGGCGCGAGCGCGACGCCGACAAGCTCGAACAGCGCGGCGTGGCCAAGGAGGCCGTCAGCGCGAAGATGGCCGCCGACGTCAGCCAGGGCAAGCCGGCCACCGAGGCGGTCAAGGCGCAGCAGCTACAGAGCACCAAGGCGCGGCCGAATCGGTCGCGCTCGTCGAAGGTGCAGCGCACTGAGATTGGTCGATGAGCGTCCGCGGGAGGCGCATCGCGCAGCTCGTTAGCGTCGGAGTCGTCGCGGCGGCCGTCGGGTTCGGCGCGCGTAGCCTCCTCCCACCGTTCGCGGACGACGCATTTTGGCGCGCGTTCTGGTCAGGCCCGCCGATGGCGGGCCTGTTCGCCATCGGCGCGGCCGCGGTCGCTTTCTACCCGGCCTACCGGTCGACACTGATCGCGCGCGAGAACGCCGCACGCGAGCAATGGTGGAAGCGGGCGGAATGGGCGCTCGGGCAAGCTGGTTCTGACAATCAGACTGACCGCGAAGTCGCGAACGACGCCCTGGTGGCGCTGTTCGACGAAGCGACCGAGACGGAGGGCAAGATGATCTACCGCACGATGCAGAACTTGCAGGACGCGAGCGGCGTAGACAGCGAGCCCGTATCGGCGGAAACTAGTAGTAGATGGAGGTGGCTACCGTGGGTGAAGTGACGAAGAAGGCAAGCAGCTTGCAGCGTCGGATCGCGGCTGGCAAAGCCGAGCCGATCAGCGATCGCGAGCGGGCGCAGCTCCAAGAACTCCGACAGGCCTACATTCGCCGGTTCGGGAAAGACCCCGACGCGCGGACCGTCGCCAAGACTGCCTGAGCAGCCGTCTGAGCGCACGAGAGAGGGACCGACCCACTGGGCCGGTCCCTCTCTCGTTGTGCGCTCAGACGCCCGTAGGCGGCTCCTCGCGCAGGTCCGGGTACAAACCCTCCGGGGGTGCTGTGTACGGCAGCTCAGCGCCCTTCTGATCGTCGTTCGTGTTCACCCGGCCATCACCAGCCCCGGCGGCCGCGAACGGGCCGTGAGGGTCGAGCAGGACGCTCATGTGGTGCTCGGCGTGATCGCGGAACCAGACGCTCATGCCCGTCGTCGGGTCCAGGCGCAGATGCTCCCACGCCCGCCACAGAGCGTCGAGCCGAATCACGGCCTCCGGGTAGTTCCACCAGTCGGCCGCCCACACGCTGCGCTCCCCGTCGACGCGGCGACGGTAGTTCTTCACCAGGTACTCGCGCACGAACTCGTCGACCGAGCCGTAGTACAGCGCCGGCTCCTCGTCGGCCGGCTCCTCCTCGTCGAGGGCATCCATCGCCGCGGTGACCGCACGACGGGCGGCCGTGGCCGCCTGCGCTTGCAGCTCCTCGATCACTGAGGGGTCCAGCGCCTCGTCGACCTCGGCCGCGACGGCATCCTTCACCGCCGCGGTGATGGCCTTCTGCACCACGGCGCGAATCGCCGGGGCCGCGAGGTTCGTCGCGACGTCGGCAATGTCGATCCCGAACAGCCGGCCGGGCTCGCGCTCCGGCAGCTCCGGCAGCTCGGCGTCGTCGGGGACGTCGCGCGGGTCGGGCTCGTCGCCCTCGTCCAGCTCGAACGGTTCCGCCTCGATCCCCTCGTCAGCGGGAGCGTCGCCCCAGTTGTCGCTCATCAGGCCGCCCCGTTCCCGTCGACGGCGGCCGCGACCTCACGCACCGACTCCTGCGCCTCGATGATCGTCCGCGACGCCTGCGGGTCGTGAGCTGCGATCGACGCCTTGACCTTCTCGGCGTGCGGGCCGGTCATCCACGGCTGCGTGCGAATCAGCGTCGGGCGGTTCCCCGACGAGAGCACCACGGCGCGACCCTTCGGCATCGCGGCCAGGTCGGCCACGTCCAGGATGCGCTCACGGTGGAGCTGCTGATTCACGCTGCGCCCGCCACGACCGGAGGACACCGACGACGCCTGGCGGTCGTAGTCACCGATCAGCTTGGAGAGGCTTTCCAGGAACGCATCTTCGGAGACACCGCCGCCGTAGACCTTCACGTTCGAGGCGCTCCACAGCTTCCGCATGCCCGAATCACCCCACACGTCGACGCCCTGCGACCACGACTGCAGGATGGTCATCAGCACGATTCCGCGCGAGCCGTAGTGGCTGTAGAGGTTCGGCAGCTCGCGCCACCGGCACACGTTCGCGGCCTCGTCGAGGACGCCCAGGAGAGGCACCGACAGGCGGCCGCCGGCAGACCCGGCGGCCAGCTCCTCCGCGGCCTCCACCACGGCGACCGTCAGCGCCGTCACGAGCGGGCCGGCGGTTCCGCGGCCTTCCTTGGAGAGCGAGTACAGCGTGCCGCCGTCACGCACGAACGCGGCCGGGTCGAACTGCGGGCGCAGATCGGGCTCACCCTGCGGGTTCACCCACGCGGCCACCTGGCGGTTGGTCAGGCACGACGCCATTTGCTGCGCCGTGCCGTAGATGCCGCCGCGCTGCTTCTCCGGGGCGGTGATGACACCGCGCACCTGGTCGGCCGTCAGGTCGTACCCACCGCGACGGAGGATGCCGATCGGCTCCTCCTCCGTGGGGCGCGTCAGCCACCCGTAGACGTCCGTGATCGGCCGCGAGTCGAGCGCGGCCGCGAGCAGGAGGCCCGCAAGGAGATCCTGCCCCGCGGGGTCGAAGTAGGCATCCGTCTTGGCTCCGGGGTCGCGTGAACCGGACGCGAAGTGATCGGCCAGCTTGGCCGCGCGCACCTCGTCGGTGACGTAGCTGAGCGGGTTCCACCACCACGTAGGGTTCTCGAGCGCGATCCCCTGGGGATCGAACACCCAGACCGGGCCGGCCTCCGCTCGCACGTCGCGCGTCGCGTCGACCACATCGCGCTTGTTCGACGTCACGAGAACGCCCCCAGGGGCTTCCAGGATGGCCGGCACCGCCCGAGAGGTCGTCTTACCGGTGCGAGGCCCCCAGATGTCAATGTGCATGTCCTCCCAGGTGCCGTAGAGCGGCATCTGACCGAGCGTCTTACCGATCGGCACACCGAGGGAGCCGGTCACGCCGAGGCGGGTCGCCTGAGCCTGCGCGTTGCGCTTGCTCAGACCCTCGACGTCCTTCCCCCGGCCCATGTACGAGCTGGCCCGGTCGACGCGAGTCCGCCCCTTCCGGTAGCGGACAACGCCGATGATCGCGAGCACCACGAGCGCGAGGACGACCGCCAACAGGACGATGACGATCCACGTCGCGGATGCCGGCCACGGCACCCGCCCCATGACGACGCCGAGCGTGAACGCGAACGGGTCGCTCGGCAGCTCGACACCCGTTCCGTCGATCTGATGGCCGAGGCGCACCGCGACGTTGAGGACAACGATCGCCGCGACCACGCCGCCGATGCCGACGAGCAGCATCATCGTCTCCGCGCCGAAGCCGCCGGGATCGCGGCGGCGGTTGTTCGGAGTGGTCATGACGACACCCGCTCCTCGTGCTCCTCGACCAGCTCCTCGACGACGTGCAGCGCGCGCCGTCCGGTGCGGGACTGTTCGTACCACCGCTGATTCGTGTCGCGGATCGAGCGCTCAGCCTCCGTCAATCGAACCTCGACCGGGATACCCGGCCGAGTGCCGACCTTGACGAGGAACTTCCCGCGGCCGGGAGGGTCGACCTCGCGGCCCGACGCGGCATCCCAGGCGGGCGGGTCCTGCCAGCCGGTCAGAAGCTCTTGCTCGGCCTCCGAGAACGGGATGACCGTCGTCAGCTCCGGCATTTCCGTGTAGGGCAGGCCCGCGCACATCACCATGCCGGCGCGCTCGACGAAGCCCTTCGCCTTCAACCGGTCCTCCTCTGGGAGGGCGCTCAGGTCGGCCATCGTGTGCGAAATCATGGCCGTGCCGACACCCACCTGACGGTTCAGGCGGGTGAGGAAGTCGACGCGATCGACGATGCCGTTACCGGCGCGCAGCGCGCGCCACAGCTCGTCCATGATGACGAAGTAGTGCCGGCGCGGTTCCAGGCCGGCATCCGCGAGGACGTTCGCGATGTTCACCGTCGCGAATCCGTTCGACCAGCAGGCGAGCAGGGTCGCCGCGCGCAGATCGCCCTCAGCCTCACCGATGGCCGAAATGTCGTAGACCACCGGGCGGTCGAGGCGCATCGGGTTGTCGGTCGGCTTGGAGAACATTTCGCCCAGGCGGCCACCGCGGGAGAGGCTGATAAGCGACGCTTCCAGCCCGCGCGTGATCCGCTGATACTCGGCAAAGTCGCCGCGGTCGACGGCCACCTGGCGCAGCTCCTCCGGTCCTTGCTGCACGACGTTCAGCAGGTCGCCCAGCACCGGCACGCCGTCGAAGTTCCGATCGAGGTAGCGCAGCGCCTGGTCGACGATGGATTCCTCGACGTCGCTCGGAGCGGACTTGCGGAGGATCGTCAGCAGGGACGACACCATAGCCAGGCGGCGGCCGTGGGCGTCTTCCAAGACCTCGCCGGCCTCCTTCGGGAAACCGGCCTCAGTGAGCCGCTTCGCGGCGTCCTTCGCCTCGCCGGGGTCGAGCACGTTCAGGTGCCCGCGGCCACGGCCGAGGGTGATGACCTGGCCGCCGAGCGCGCGAATGACCTCCACGTAGTCGGGTCGAAGGTCGCCCAGGACGAGCGGCTGCACGCCGTAGCCGGCGAGGCCGATCGCCATCCGGGCGACGGCGGTCGACTTCCCGAGGCCGGGCTTGCCGAGCACGAACAGCGACGGGTTGCTGATGAGCTTCGCGCGCTGGAACCACGAAATCGGGTCGCAGCAGAGCGTCGCCCCGGTGTGAATGTGGCGGCCCAGCGGGACGCCCACCATCGGCGTGCCGGCACCGATCGCGTACGGCCACAGACCGCACACTTGCAACGTCGTGCCGCGCCACTCAGCCGGGGGCTGGATGAAGTTCGACATGCCGCCGCCGGGGCCGCTCCATCCGCGAGAGGACAGCGACCCGGCCGACGTCGACGAGCCAGCGTCGGCGTTCTTCCGCCCGCTGCGCACGAATAGCAGCGCGCCCACGATGACGACGAGGACGAGGCCGCCGAGCACGGCAAGGGCAATCTGATCAGGGGTCATCACACACGCTCCTTCAATGCCGCGGGGACGGCGACGTGCTTGCTCAGCACGAGGCCCAGAGGCAGCGCGGCGGCAAAGGCGCTGTCCTGCGAGCCGTAGACCGGTCGCAGTCGGAGACGAGCTGTCGCGCCCAGGTTGTCGACCGCGGCGCGCGCGTCGGCCTCCTTGGCTGGGTCGATCACCGTCGCGGTGACGAGGATTCCGAAGTTCACCAGACCCGCGCCCGACGCCTCCTCAGATTCCGTCGCCTGAGCCGATCGCAGCGCGAGCGTGTCGCGAGCCGCCGGCTTGTTGTTCGACGTGGCCTTGAACTCCGCAGCTCGCACGTCCGACTGCACGAGCGTCGCCGCCCGCGCCGGGTCGATCGGCTTGTAGAGCAGCGTCACGCGCTTACGGGCAATATCCCGGTGCGGAGCCAGCAGGCGAGCGAGCACGCCCGACTGCACGAGCCCGCGGGGCGCTTGCGTCATCGCCCAGGTGACCGACTTGGCCGAGTCGTGACGGTAGCCGTCCCATCCGGCCTGAGCAGCCGTCGGGCCGACGTCGCTCCACCGCAGGTCGGGCACATCGCCGTCCGCGTGCGCGTCGTCGATCAGCGTCGCAGCCGCCGGGTCGTAGGCGACCCGGATCGTCTCGCACAGCTCTTGGGCCGACAGCGGGTGCGCTGCACCCGCGCCGGTCGCCTGCAACCCGGCCGTCAGACCGGGCAGACGAGCCGCGAGCTCGCGGGCCATTTCGTCGGGCTTCCGGGGCTTTGCGCCCTTCCGTGGCGCAGCGGCGAACGTCAGCGAGACGTACGCCTTCACCGTCGACGACCCCGCCGGGTAGCTCAGTACAACCTCACCCAGCATCGCCTTGGCGAAGTCCGGGCCGTCGGGGTCGGTATTCGTCTCGACCTCGCGTCGCAGCCGGCGACCCGAGTCGGGAGCCGTCTCGATCGTCACCGCGGCCGCCTCCATGTTCGGCTCATCACCGAGGTTGCGCAGCCAGTGACCCCAGTCGGCCACCCACAGGTCGACTTGCTCCTGGTCGACCAGCGCTGCGCCGTCAGGCTCAGTGCCAATCACGATCGAATACGTCTTGGCGTGCGGTGAGTAGATCATCGCGAACGGCCGCGCGTACGAGTCCTCATGCTCGGAGAGCTGAGTCTGCGCACCGAGGCCGGGGAGCTGATTCGTTCCCCAATCGGAACGACCCAGCGGGCCGGAGCGGTAGATGTTCGCCTTACGCCGCTTCGTCGACGTCCACGCGACGCGATTCGCGGTACGGGAGAGCACGCTGCGCCCGTCGCCGTCGCGGATCGTCAACAGCAGGATCAGACCGCCGAACACGGCGGCCGTGATGAAGGCGTTGAGGATGTTCGTCGTCATCAGGACGACGATCACGATCAGCAGCGCAACGAACATCAGACCCGTGCCGACCGTGCCGAGGCCGAGGAGGCCCGGCGACGTCGGCTGACGCCAGTTCCCGTAGGTGCGGACGCCCCTACGGCTTGTCTCTGCGGTTGTCATCAGCTCCCGCTCCCTTCACCTGTTGCCTGGTTCCCAATGTCTCGGGCGGCCCCAGCGGCCGCCTGTCCTGCTTCTTTCGCCGCGCCGATCGCGACGCCGGCCGCCATACCGATCGGCCCACCAGCGGCGCCGGCCGCTGCACCCGCAGCAGCTCCACCACCGGCAGCAGCTCCACCGGCCGCAGCGCCACCCGCGGCGGCTCCACCGCCCGCAGACGCCGCAGCAGCGCCCGTGCCGCCACCAGCAGCACCCGAGGACGCCGCGGCCCCTGTCGTGGCCCCACCGCCGCCACCAGCGCCGCTAGACGCCTGCGCAGCTTGCGGGGCAGACTGACCGCCACCGTTCGCCCCAGACGGGCCGGTAGAGCCCGTGGAGCCAGACGAGCCGGTCGACCCGGCCCCGCCCGACGAGCCGCCGCCCGAGCCTGTGGCGAGGCGACCCATCGAGGCCGCCCCCGTCGGGAGGGAGGCGAGAGCTGCGACGCCCAGCGCGCCGCCGGCACCCGCGGACATGGCCCCGACGAGCGGGGTCACGAATCGCATCAGAGCGGGCATCGCGAACAGCGCGAGCACCATCAGAATGAGGCCCGTGAGCACGGCTATGAATCCCGTCCCGTCGTCCTGGAACACGTTCGTTCCCGCGAGCTGGAACGCCGCGGCGTAGACGATCGCGGCCGCCGGCTTGTAGAGGATGAAGGCGACGAGCCACCCCACGTTCTTCTTGAACCAGCCCTTACCCATTTCGGTGTTGGTGGCCGCAGCCGACAGCGGCAGGATGCCCGTCAGGATGACGAGCATGCCGCCACGCGCGATCATCAGCACGATTTGGAACGCGGTCGCAAGGATCGCGATCAGCCCCAGGATGATGATGAGGAGCGCCCCGAGGCCACCGGTTGCGGGGTTGGTCGTCAGGGCGAGCAACGTCGCGATGTTGTTGCCGAAGCAGGCCGTATCCGTGCCGACGTCGCAGTTCAGCGCGCCGTTCAGAATCCACACGGAGAACGAGTCGAACGCCGACACCAACAGGCCGACGATCGTCACGCCGGCACCCGCGACGACGATCAGAGTCAACAGACTCTTGATCGTGTCCTTGCCCGGCTCGGCGCGCTGCTCCCACGCCATCCGAACGCCGCCGATGATGACGGACACCACCGCGGCCGCACCCATGTACCACCAGAGCGACGACTGCAGAAACAGCACAGTGCCGCCTGCACCCTGTGGCCCGTTCGGCAGGAGGCCCGACACGAGCGCCGTTGCGCCGCTGATGAGGAAGATCGCGCCGAGCACGATTCCCATCCGCCCAGCGGCTTGGAAGCCCTCACCGTTACGCATCCGCGTTGCGATGAGCGCCCCAAGCAAGATGATCGAGATAGCAGCGAAGGCGATCGCGATCCAGGTCACCCAGCCGAGCACCGTAATGATGCCGTCCGAGTTCGGAGCCGTCGTGCCGGCCGCGATCGACGAGCCGCCACCTGTCCCGGTGAGGTTCGGCGTCCCCACGTTCACCCAGAGGGTGCCGAGCGACGCCACCGCCTTACCGAACGCTTCGAGAACGGCATTCGCCATGTTCTCGATCGCGTCGCCCACAGCGTTGTTGACGGCATCGCCTACGCAGGCGAGTGGGTCGGTGATACCGCAAGCCATGTCATGCCCCCCAGGGGATGTATCCCGACGTGTCGGGGATCGTCGCGAAATCGAACGGCGTAGAGACGTTGGCGTTGATCTTCCAATCGCCGTCCTCCCATACCAGCTCGTAGACGGTTGAAGCTGTGACGGTGGTCCCCTCAGAGGAGCCACGCACAGCGAGGTCGACGCGGGCGTTCTCGCCGTCGTAGGAGAGAACGCGGAAGCCGACCACCTGAAGGCGCACGCCCGACGAGTCGGACGTGGTGCCGACCTGTGACAGCACCGAATCGCGGAACTGCCCCTCACTCAGGGCGTACTCGATCCACGGCTTCACCAGCTCGGAGTCGGCAGGCACCGCGAGAGCGGTCGCGGCCGCGAACAGCGCTCCCTCCGGGGAGTGCTGGAAGCACATCGGGTAGCCCTCTGCGCCTGTGTCGGCAGGACCGTACGTCGTCGACGTCGGGTAGGCCACCGTACGGATGAAGGCCCATTCGGCGGCAGGCGCGGTGGTGACCTTGCCCGACAGCTTCTCGCCTTCCAGGCCACAGACACTAGCGCCGCCCGCAACCCCGGAAGGCTCCGGGGTTGGGGCGGCGCTCGTCGTGGCGCTGGACGACGGATCGGGCGCGGGCGGGCCGGCCTCGTTCCCGCGGTTCAGGTTGAGAACCGTCAAGACGATGGCCGTCACGATGAGCGCGGCCACCACCACCGCCCCGACGATGAAGCCGGGGCGGGTGAAGGGGTTCTGCTGGGTGTCGTCCTCAGCCATGACGGCTCCTCTCAGGCGTTGGCGAGGATGCCGACGAGAGCGGCACCACCGCCGATCACGATCGCTCCGGCCATCGGCCAGAGGATCTTCGGCAGGGCGTCGTGGCCTTCACCACGACGGAAGCTGACGGCGATGAGGATGCCGCCGACGATGATTGCGCCACCGACGACGACGTAGCCGATCCACTTCAACCAGGAGAGGATCGTCGTCACCCCTTCGGTGCCGGGAGGCTGTACCGGGTCGGGGTCGGGGATGACGCCGGCGATGTGAACGGCGGTGTCGGCCGCCGCGTGGAACACGTCGATAACGGACATGTGTCTGCCTTTCAGTTCGTGGTGCCGGCGGCACCGAGGAGTGCGGTCAGTTCGTCGACAAGTCGCTGAACTTCACGCGGAGAAGATGCGAGAGCCGGCGGCTCCCCCACACGCCATGCTTCGACCCACGGCACCGTCCAGGTGCGCGGGACGCCTCCGCTGACGACCTGCAAGAGGTCGCGCAGCGAACGAGGTACACGACCAGGTGCGTCAGCCATGACGACCAGGCCCAAGACTTCAACCGAGGGCACGAGGCCCGCCGCCCACTGACGCATCGCGTCCTGCGCGGCGCGCAGTCCCCGAGCGTCACCGCGTGCGACGAGCACCGTTCGCGCGGGCGTAGGAGAGGGCGTGCGCGGCCAGGCGTGGCCGGCCGCTTGTGACCCCGGCATGAGAGCTGCCAGCGTCGACTCTCCCGAGCCGCCGTGCGCCCCCACCCACCAGAGCGCGGCGGTCGTGCCGCGGTCGTGGATCGGGAGCTGGTCGACGCGATCCGGGGCAGGAATGCCCCGCTGCGGAGCCACAGGACCGAACGCATCGGGCACGGAGGCCACGGGCGCAGCTTGCGTAGGTGGCGGTGTCGTTGGCCGGGAAAGCCACGGGTTGAGCGGTTCGCTCATCTTGCCCCCCTAGGTACAGTGAGATTCACCCTTACAGGGAAACACTAACCCCGAACCCCCCAAAGATGGAAGGATCAACCCGAATGATCCCAAACCTGTACTTATCCTCCCGAATGAGTATGCTGGTCGCGTGGCCCCACCAGGAGGAATCCCGATGAGCAACGACGACGATCGAGACGCGGTCGACCGCCTATTCGACCAGAGCCCGCCGACGCTGGGCGCGACAGAGGTCGCGGAACGGCTCGGGGTGTCAGCGAAGAGCGTCTACGCCTGGCTCAAAGACGGACTGATCCCCGGCTACAAGATCGGCACAACGTGGTTCGTCATCCGTGACGAGCTGAAAGACACCCTGCGGAAGGGTGCCAACAAGAAGCGGGACACCGGCCCCGTCCTCGTCATCCGGCCGGAAATCATCCAAGGAGACTGACATGCGGAAGATCGGGCCGGCACTACTCGTCGTCGTCACCGCGGCGACCCTGACCGCCTGCACTGCCCCGAACGATGCGCCCGCGCCGACCCCCAGCGCCAGCAGCTCCGGCCCGATCTATCCCGACCTCGACCAGTTCACCCCCGCGCCCACGGGCGCGATCGACGCCGACAGCGGAGAGACGCACGGCCCGCGTCCCGTGCCGACGTGGGATGACGAATCGCGCGAGAGCGCCACCACGGCCGCCGTGGCTGTGATGACCGCCTACGCGCGCCCGGATCTTCCGTTCGAACAGTGGTGGGCCGGCTTGCAGCCGCTCCTGGACGGCAAAGCGACCCAGGACTACGCATACATGGACCCGGCGCGCATCGTCGCGACGAGCGTTACCGGTCCCGCCGTCATCACCGACGACACCAGCGCCTACGTCGCGTTCGTCGACGTCCCCACCAACGCCGGCACCTACGGCGTCGTGCTCAGCCGCGCCGACGCTGACTCGCCGTGGCTCGCCTCCCGATTCATCCTCCCCGAGGGCGTGAACTAATGGCCGGCCCCAAGGGCAGCGGCGTCTACGCGATCGCCGCCGTCCCGCTCCTCGTCATGGGGTCGCTGTTCGGCTTGATGCTGATGGGCGACGACGAGTGCGGGCCGACTGCCGGAGGCGGCGGATCGAGCGTCTCGGTCAACCCCGACTCGGTGCCTCAGACCGAAATCGCCGGCTATGGCCACGAGCAGCTTGTGAACGCCGCCAACGTCATGAAGGCCGGCGCCGACCAGGGGTTGAACGTCCGCGATCAGACCATCGGCGTCATGACCGCGATGGGCGAATCCAGCCTCCGAAACATCGACTACGGCGACTGGGAAACCGGCGGCGTCACCAACCCCGACGGCACCCGCACGACCTCGATCGGCCTGTTTCAGCAGCAGGACGGATGGGGCACCCGCGAGGAGCGGCTAGACCCCTACATCTCGTCGACGAAGTTCTTCCAGGCGATGGTCGCGAAGGTTCCCGACCGCGAGTCGCTGGAACCGACCATCGTCGCCCACCGCACGCAGGTCAACGCCGACCCGTACCACTACACCCAGTTCTGGGATGGCGCGGTGCAGATCGTCGAAGGGCTCTCTGGCAAGACCACCGGCCTGAACCCCGGCGACGGCAGCGCCAGCGGCGGCAAGTGCGAGCCCGGCGTTCCCGGCAGCGTCAACGCCCAGGGCTGGGCCTCGCCCGGCGCTGGCCCGATCACCGACCCCTACGGGATGCGCCTGCACCCGATCGACAACGTGTGGCGACTCCACGCCGGCACCGACCTTGCCGGCGGCGGCTGCGATGGCCCGATCTGGGCCGCTCAGTCCGGTGTCGTGACGTTCCGCGGCTTCGACAGCGGCGGAAACGGCGTCATCGCGATCGACCACGGCGGCGGCGTCACCACCCGCTACCTGCACATGTACGACTCCGGGATGCTCGTCCAGGTTGGCGACAAGGTGACCGGCGGTCAGCAGATCGCCCGCGTCGGCAGCAGCGGACAGTCCACCGGATGCCACCTGCACTTCGAGGTGCAGGTGAACGGCGAAAACATCGACCCAGCCCCCTTCATGGCTGAGGTCGGAATCCAGCTCGGACAGTAGATCAGGAGACGACCATGAGCGGCATCGAAGTACCCACGTTCCCCAAGATCGAGGCGCGCACCCACGCGAACGGATCGGGAGAGGTCACGATCAACGGGACGTCATACCCGATCGAGACGACCACTCTCGAGGATGCTCGCGCGGCGATCCTCGCTCGCGTCGCTGAGACGGCCGGGAAGATGCAGCGCCCCGTCCGTGTGACCACGACCGGCCCCGACGGGGAGTGGCCGCTGATCGTCCACCCCGACGGCAGCGTGGAGGCCGACGACAGCCTGCCGGCGAACCCCGCGCCCGTCGAGGAGCCCGAGCCCGAGCCGGAACCGGCACCCGCGCCGATCGACAGCGTGCCCGCTCCCGCGGCCGCGCCGGTCGCTCCCGCGCCGGTCGCTCCCGCCCAGGCAGCCCCGGACGGCAACGCATGGGTGCGTCAGGCCCCGGTGCCAGCCCCCGAGTACCCGAGCCGCCGCGAGGCGCGGCAGTCGTTCCTCACGCAGGAGCAGATCGAGGAGCCAGCGACCCAGGGATGGCGCGGTACCTTGACCCGCTTCGGGATCCGCATGAGCCCCAGCGACTCCGAGCGCGCCGAGCGCTCCGACGTCCTCGCCGTCTCGCAGCACTGGCCTGGCCCCCGCACGATCGCCGTCGTGAACGGCAAGGGCGGTGCGGGCAAGACCCCGACCACCGTCCTCCTCGCGGCCGTGTTCGCCCGCCACGGCGGCGCGGGCGTGCTGACGTGGGACAACAACCAGACCCGCGGCACGCTCGGCTGGCGCACCGAGCAGGGGCCGCACGAGGCGACGTTGCTCGACCTCCTGCCCCAGGTCGACCGCCTCCTCAGCACGGGGGCGCAGTCGGCCGACCTCGCCCACTTCGTGCACCACCAGACCCGCGACCGGTTCGACGTGCTGCGCAGCAAGCCGATGGCCCTCGCCCACGAACAGCGCGTGGAGCCGAGCGACGTCGACGCGATCCACGCCGTGGCCGCGAAGTATTACCGCCTGATCTTCATCGACTCCGGTAACGACGAGTCCGACCCGATGTGGCTGCGCATGATCGACCACACCGACCAGCTCGTGGTCGCCACCACCACCCGCGACGACCACGCCGAGGCCGGCGCGCTCCTCCTCGAAGCTCTCGCAGAGCGCGACGCCGGATCGGCCGAGCTGGCCCGCGACGCCGTGGTGATCGTCAACCAGGCCGACCCCAAGTCGACCCCGGCCGAGCTGGCGCGAGTAGCCGACGGCTACCGCTCGCTCGCCCGTGAAGCCGTCACCGTCCCCCACGACCCCGCAATGGTCGACGGCGTGCTGCGCTTCGGCTCCCTGCGCCCCGACACCCAGCGAGCATGGCTGGCAGCCGGCGCGGCGGTCGCACGCGGGCTGTGAACGCCACACAGCCCGTCCCAGGGCTCCACCGCGTCCCCGAGTGGCCCCGGCTCGCCGCCGAGGTCACAGCCGACGGCACAGGGACGCTCACGGTCAACGGACAACGGCGCGCGTGCGCGGCCGAGTCCGTCGCCGCGCTGCGCACGGGCATGATCGCGCGCGCCGTGGCGATCGCCACGCAGCTACGCCGGCCGATCCGCCTCGACGTCACCGAGGACGGCCGTACCCACGCCCTCGCCGTACGCCCCGAGGGCTACGTGCAGCTCGTCGGCGCCGACGGCACGATCCCGGCCGCTGACGGCCTCAGCATCGACGAGGGCCGATGCCGAATCTGTCGCCGCCTACAGCCGGTGACGTCGACGACGTGCGTGCAGTGCGCCGTCGACGAGCCGCTGCGCGTCGAGGTCGCCCCCCTGGCCGAACCGAACGCCGTTACGCCGCCGCCCGCGGCCGCGCCGATCACGCGCCCGAATCCCATTGAGCTCCGCGCGCTCGACGAGCTGCACGACGTCGAGCAGACCCGCCTTACCCGTCGCGCGACACCGGCCCGCCCAGCGCTGCGCCTGGCCTTCAACACGCAGCGCAGCGTCTCCGCTGGCCCCCGCGTGGTCATCGGCCGCAACCCCGAGCCGATCGCCGGCCACGAACCCCTCAGCATCGCCACACCGGGCCGGATGCTCTCGCGCACACACGCGACGATCGCCGTCGACGACGCCGGTCACATCGTCGTGACCGACCTCGATTCCGCGAACGGCATCGAACTGCAGTCGACCCCGCCGCGGTGGCTCACCCCCGGCCAGCCCACCACGATCCCGGAGGGATCGACGATCCTTCTGGGGGACGTTGAGTGCACCATCGAGCGGGCGCAGTGAACTACACCTGTGGCCGTCGGCGTGTCCTCCCCTTTGTGTTAAGGAAAACCGAGAGACTGGCGCGCATGGGTACTCAGAACGGAAGGCCGAGCAAGGGACGTCGCGACGCCATTCTGGCGAAGCCCCCCGTAGAGTTCGGCGCGATCTTGAAGCAGAACGCAGATGCCGCCGGACTCTCCTATGGCGAGTACCTGGTGATGCTCGCGGCCGACGCACTGGGAATGCCCCAGTACGCACCGCCGCGCCCGCGCGATCGCGCAGCAGAGCTGCCGATCCCCGAGCTGAACACGGCCAAGGAGGCAACCTCGAAAGCCGCATAGAACGAGCGAACCCCCCGCCTCTACGAGACGGGGGGCCGAAGCTAAGTGCCTGATCCTCTGAGTTTGGCGACCTGGTAGATCAAGGCAGTTCCAGAAAAAGCCGGTAAGGAACCGGACCTTCGCTGTACCCAGCGACCGAAGTCGAAAGGTGGTGCCATCATAGCGCGCGCTCCTCAAAAGCGATATCGCGTTTTCAGCGAGTCGTGGGCACTCACCACAGCAGTGAGCCCGCGGCCGCGCGTGCGCGTGGCCGTCGTCGACGCCTATGGCACCGTCCTGAACGACTACCGGGATCGCGCGATCGGCACGGCCGCTCCTGAGCGCCCGTGGGCTGTCTACCTCGCCGGCCCCGACAAGCGATTCCGTCTCCTCGCGTTCGACCTCGACGCCCACGGCGACCCCGCGGCCGCAGCTCGCGACGCCGACGTGCTCGGCGGCCTCCTCCGCGACGTCGGCCTGCCCTACGTCCTCTGCGAGTCCGGGCCGACCGGCGGCCGGCACCTGTGGGTCGGCTTAGGCGAGTCCGTCGACGCTGAAACCGTCGCCACCCTCGCCCGCCTCACCAAGCACCTGTGCCCCACCCTCGACCTGTCGCCGCTCAGCAACGCCGTAACCGGCTGTGTGCGGCCACCAGGAGCGCCCCACCGTGCCGGCGGGCACTCCACGGTCCTCAGCGGCGACCTGGACGCGCTGCGCGCCCCCACGGCCACCGCGGCACAGGTCCGCGCGCTCGTGAGCCTCGTCGCCGGCCTCGTCGACGACACCGAGCCCGCACGGCCCATCGACCCCCGCTCACCGCTCCCTCTCGACTCCCACGGCCGCCTGCACCTGGCCGGCCCACGCCGCCAGCTCCCCGCCAACAGCTCCGCAGCTCTCCGAGAGACACCCATCGACGCCTCAGCGACGCTCTGGCGCGTCCTGATCGGCGCAGCGGCCGCCAGGTGGCGGCACGCCGACGTCGCCGCCCTCGTCGACACCGAGCCCGGCCTAGAGCACGTCCGCAGCCGCGTCACCACCCGCGGCCGCGCAGCTCGCCCCCGAGGCGAGCAGGCCGCCGTGCTCGGCCGACAGTGGAACAAGGCCGTGCGCTACGTCGCCGCGAGTGACCGCCAGATCGGGGACGATCCCACGTTCGACCGCCGCGCCGACGCGATGGCCGCGCACGTCCGCGACGTGCAGCTCCGCGCCGACGCGGCCGCCGGCCGCTGGACCCGCGGAGGCGGCCCCGCCGATCGCCGCATCCTCGACGTGCTGAGCTTCCTCGCCCTGCACGCCCTCAGCGCCTCCGTGGAGGCCGACACCCGCCGCCTGGCCCTGTTGGCCGGGGTCGGCCGCGAGACGGCCAGGACGGCGCTGCTGCGCCTCGCAGAGGACGGATGGATCGCCCAGACCGCGGCCGCCGACGGCCCCCGCGCCGCTCACTGGACGATCGACCCGCAGAGCACTCTCCACAGCAACACGGATCATGCCCGGTCACAAGCGGACCCGCGCCCCCCTGGGGCCGGGGCCGCTGAGAGAACTACGCTCCTCGCAACGCTGCGCACACGAACGACGGATGCCGCACATGACCTGTTCACCGCTACCCGCCCCGCGCTCGGACACCTGGCCGGGAACCTCTACGCACGAATCGATTCCACAGCTCGCACCCTCGACGAACTCTCCCCCACCATCGGCGCCGATCCTCTCCGAACCCGTCGACTCCTCGACCGCCTCACCTACGCCGGCATCGTCGAGCGCAGCCGGGACGGATGGCACCGCGTCGACGCCCACTCCCCCGACGCGGCCGCCGAGCGCGCCGGAGTCGCCGGCCGACTCGACGCCCGCGTAGACCGCTACCGCGTCGAGCGCGAAGCATGGGCCTGGTGGAAGGCCGAGGAAGCGTGGATGCACGCACCCCGTCGACCCGATGCTCGAAGTCGACCGAGCCGCGGTCAACTCTCCCTCGTCCCCGACGACGGCACCCACGCCTACGGCCCGCACCCGCGCCGAGCCGATGGCCGGCTGGACTACGCCGCAGCTCGACGGATCATCATCGAGGAGCGCGAGGGAACGGCCGTGCGCCCCTACGAGCGCGACGCCGACGGAGATCTCCGCTCGAGAACCGTTGTCGACGAGACCCCCGCCGACGTCGACGCCGACGGCGAGTGGATCGACCCCGGCTATTGCTCCCACGGGATGACCGTCGGCGTCCGGTGCCGGTACTGCGACGGGCCAGCCGTGAAGCAGCTCGACACCCCGCAGCGCCGCGTCGCGTAGAGCCGATCCGCTGCGCGGAGGCGAGCCCAGGGGCTCGCTGGTCGAGCCGGCGGTGCCGGCACAGTCAGGGCCTACGGCCCGTTCTTTTGCCGTGAAGCCTTCGGCAGCATACGGTCGTCAACCCTCCACCCAAGCGGCTGCGCCGCCGGCTCCTCCGAGACTTTCGGCACGCGGTCGCTGCGCTCCCTTATTTCGCGCCGAAACTCTCTCCCCCACCGCCCTACGGGTTGAGCTCCGGGCATCCTCCCTAGCGGCGGTAAACCGCCTTCACGGCAAAAAAACGTGGAGGGGATGAGCAGAGAAATAACCCTATTACCGGCACGGAAGGTTCCGAACATGGCACGCAACGTCAAGACCACCAAGACCCCCGAGCAGCGTCGCGCCGAGGCCGAGGAGCTGCAAGCCACGATCGCGGAGCAGGTCGAGGCGCTGCGCGAGTCGGAGGCGTGGGCGCGGTTCCTGGACTTCACGAAGGCATTCCACCGCTACAGCATCAACAACCTGTTGTTGATCTTCGGCCAGTGCCCCGAGGCGTCCCACGTCGCCGGTTACCGGACGTGGCAGAAGCTCAACCGCCAGGTGCGCAAGGGTGAGCGCGGAATCCGTATCTTCGGCGGCCGCGACGTGCGCGAGACGGTCGAGAACCCCAAGACCGGCGAGGACGAGGAGCAGCGCCGAACGCTGTTCTTCCCGGTGTCCGTGTTCGACATGGGACAGACCGACCTCATCGACCCCGAGGCGGGCGACCCGACCGACATCGCGCGGCCGCTGACCGGAGACGACCCCGCGGGCATCTTCGACGCCGTGGCCGACTACCTCACCGGCAAGGGCTGGACCGTCGAGCGCGAGAGCATCCCCGGCGGTGCACACGGCTACACCGACCCCGAGGGCCGTCGCGTCGTGCTCGATTCCGACCTCTCCCCCGCCCAGGCTGCAAAGACCGGACTTCACGAGGCCGCGCACGTCATCCTGCACGCGGACGAAGATCACGCCGAGTACGTCGAGCACCGCGGCACCAAGGAAACCGAGGCCGAGAGCGTCGCCTACGTCGTCGCCGGGATTCTCGGACTCGACACCAGCGCCTACAGCGTCGGATACGTCGCCGGGTGGAGCAACTGCGACGCCGAGACGATCAAGGCCACCGCGGCAAACGTGCTGCGCGCAGCTCACGCCCTGGCCGACGCGCTCACCGAGCAGCCCGAGGCCGTAGCCGCCTGAGCGGCAATAACTCTATTGCCGTCAAGACCGTCAGAGGAGAAGAAACGATGACCGCGGAAACCCTGTTCGACCTGGCCGAGTTCGAGCGCGAGGCCGTCGCCGCCACCGCATGGGACGGCGCGCCCCTGGCCTACACGACCAGCTACTACAGCCCCGCCGAGCTGGATGCAGCATTCGACCGCTACCGCGCCGAGTTCGGCGGCTTCGGATGCATCCCCCGCTCCCACATGTGGCACCGCAACAGCTACAACCAGGGCGAGCGCGCAGCGACCGCCGACGGCCACGAGCTGCACATGTTCTACGCCGACGCCTGGTGCAAAGAGGCCGACCACGACCACAGCGCCGACCCGCTCCCCGGCGGCGGTCGCTATCAGGCCGTGTGCCCCGGCTGCGCCTGGCACGTCATCAGCGAGCGCGAGAACGACGCCGTAGAGGCGTGGCACGACCACGCCCTGCCCGGCTGGCGATCACTCCCGATCATGCCCCGCCCCGCCGCAGCGGCCACCGACGAGAAGAAGGCACGAGCCGCCGCCGCCAAGTGGTGCGCGGCCAACTACCCCGCCGAGTGGCAGCGCCCCGGCTCCCCCGTCCGCACCATCCGAGGGCCGCACGGCGGCCGACACGTCGAATCCCGATCCCCCTTCGGCGGCTACGACCTCGCCGCCGACTGACCACCCCGACCAGACAGGAGAACCCCCGTGCACACCCTCACAGAAACCGACGTCGCCGCCCTCCTCGACGACCTCGCCCGACTCCTCCCCTTCCCCACGACGCTCTACACCGACATGGGCGCGGATAGCTGGGCCCCTCAGCTCTACTTCGGCCCCGTCGACCCGTCATCAGACCTCGCCGCACACCGGGCCGGGATCGACGCCGACACCGTGCGCCCGGTCTGGTGGATCGACCTCGACGGCGGAACGCGAACGATCCTCCTCGACGAGGTATCCCCCGACGACGTGTGGAACGTCGCCGCCCGAATCGTCACGCTCTACACCGAACACCGGCAATAACTCCAATACCGCTACGCGGCCCAACGCAATAGGGTGGGTCGCGTCGGCGGCCTAGTCCGCGTCCCCCAGCGAGACACGCAGCCCCGGCACCCGCTCCCCGCCGCCACGTCGCCCCCCAGACCGCGCGGCGGGGAGCCTCTACAGCGGCCGACGCCGGACGGAGCCGGCGCCGGCTAACGGACGGCCGGACGGAGCCGGCCGACTGCAGGGGCCTGTCGGCCCGTTCTTTTGCCGTGAAGCCTTCGGCAGCGTACGGTCGGCCAACCTGCGCGCTAGTGCTTTCGCGGCATATCCTCCCTCGCTGCGCTCAGTCCGGTATTCCACGGTCACTAGCACTCCGGCCGCCCTCCCTAGCGGCGAATGAATTCGCCTTCACGGCAAAAAAACGAGGGGTGGGAGGATTACCAAATGGAAGCGCTAACCGTCTACACGACCGGCCCGCAGTGTGGGAAGTGCCGCATGACGAAGATGATGCTCGACAGCAAGGGCGTCCCCTACGTCGAGGTGAACATCACCGAGAACCCCGACGCGCGCGAGTACGTCACCGAGGAGCTGGGCTACACCGTGGCCCCCGTTGTCGTCGTCGACGATGACGATCATTGGTGCGACCTCCGACCCGACCACATCGAGCGGGTAGCCGCTCACTTTGCCGCCTGACACCCGTAGTAAATAACTCTATTACCGCTTATACTGGTAATACCTACCCAAGGAGGAACCATGAACGCTCGCAAGCTGACCCCGTATGACCGAGGCACCCGCCTAGAGCCGCAGCTCTGGCCGCTCGGGGATGACCCCGACAGCTACGGCCGGGTCGACTTCGACAACGACGAATCGGCAACCGTGCTGACGGCCTACGTCGAGCGCGAGGGCGACGGCTACGCGATGCACGTCGCGGGGATGGCCGAGCCCCTGAGCCTGGTCGTCGACGGCGGCGGGCGCGTCGTCCCGGTCGACGCCGAGCTGTGCGCAGGCATCGACGAGCTGCTGGACATGGCCCGCCGAGGCCGCGAGGACTTCGAGCACCAGGCGAGCTACGGCGACTACACCGCCGAGGATCGCGCGGCCGCCGATCGCCGTTGGCTGCTGGCCCAGAAGGTGGCCGAGCTGCTGCGCGGAGAAGCCGAAAAGGCTTGACCATAATAGAGTCATTTACTACAATAGAGTTATTACCGAGGAGGACAGCATGACCACTCAGACCATCACCGTTACCCGGCTTGCCGATCTGCGATTCGGTGATCGGATCAAGAGCTGGGACGGCCGCCCCTACAACCCGCCCCGCCGCGTCGTGTCCGAGCTGGGGACGATTACCGCCGGTTCGCCCGTGCAGGGCGTCCGCTTGCAGAACCCCGACCCCACGAGCCCTATCGAGCTGGTGCTGTACCCGTCGCAGATGGACGGCCGCAGATTGGAGGTTGAGCGCGAAGCATTCGACCCGGCAGAATAACACTATTAGCGGCAACACCTGTAATACCGACCGAAGGAGAAGAACCCATGAGCTACATCACCCGCACCGGCAACCTGGCCGCGACGCCCACCCTCCGCGAGGGGGATAACGGCCCGTACACCTACGCCCGCGTCCTTGTCAGCGACCGCATCCGCCAGGAGGACAACAGCTACACCGACGGTCCCACCGTCGCCTACGACGTCGCCGTGAGCGGCAACCAGGCCGTGAACCTCGTCGAGGTCGCGGAGCAGTCGGGCAACGTCCGCGTGACGTTCTCGGGCCGCTACCGCGTCACCGAGTACAAGGGCGAGCAGGGCACCCGCTTGCAGCACGAGGTCCGAGCCGATGAGGTCGCGGTCAGTCTGCGCGGGCAGAGCGTCCGCGTCGTCGGCAAGCCCACCGCCGACCAGGGCGACGACACCCCGTTCTGACCGACTGGGGGAGGGGCGGCCGCAGGGCTGCCCCTCCCCGTCGTGACGTCGAGAGAGAGGCACGCGAGCATGACCAAGACCGAATTCTGCCTGTGGGGCATCGCCGCGATTCTGGGCGTGTGCGCCGCGATCCTGTGGCTCGTGCAGCCGACCACGATCCCCGACGACTTCTGGCTGCGTCACTGAGCATCCCGCATCACCGTCAATAGCTGTATTAGAGTTGTTCCCGTCAACGGAGGTATTTTCTTATGACCGCTCGAATCCTCGCCCTCTGCAACCAGAAGGGCGGCGTCGGCAAGAGCACGACGTTATTCCAGCTCGCCCGCGCCGCGGTGCTCGCTGGTCGCCGCGTGCTGGCCGTCGACAACGACCCGCAGGGCAACCTCACGAGCAACATCACGGCCGAGGAGGTCGACGCCGAGCAGGCGGGCCTGGCCGACGTCCTGAGTACCCGCGCCGACGACACCATGCGCGACGTCATCGTGCCGGGACTGTGGCCCGGCCTCGACGTCGTGCCGACGTCCGGGGCCACGCTCGGGAACGTCCGGGATGAACTCGTCATAGCCGGCGCCGGCCGAGAGGTTCGGCTGCGCGAAGCGCTGGCCCAGGTGATCGAGGACTACGACCTGATCCTGATCGACTCCGCGCCATCCCTCGACCAGCTCACGATCAACGCCCTCACGGCCGCCGACGCGGCCGTGATCGTCACCCACACCAAGAAGTGGAGCCTTGACGGACTCGGGCAGCTCCTCGACACGATCGGCAACGTCCAGCGGTACTACAACCCCGGACTGAGCGTCGCCGGAATCATCGTCAACCAGCACGAAGAACGCACCGTCGGCGGGGCCGCCTGGCTCGACGAGCTCCGCGCGGCCGCCGAGGGCCGCGGGCTGCGCCTGATCGGTCGACCCATCCCCAAGCGCGTCGTGATCGCAGACGCCACCGAGGCCGCGCGCGGCCTCGACGAGTGGGGGAGTGCCGAGGCAACCGCGCTCGGAGCGATCTACGCCGAGCACCTGGCAGCTATCGAAGGAGATCCCTCATGAACCGTCCCACCCCCCGCAAGTCGAGCCTGTCGAGCGCGAGCCCGTTCGATCACCCCACGGCCCCGGAGGCCGCCCAGGAGGCCCCCGCAGTGGCTCCCGCCTCCACTACGCCCGCCCCGGCGGCCAAGAGCGCCACAGAGCCGCTGAGCGCCGCTGAGAAGGGGGAGAAGCCCGGCAAGCCCCCGAAGATCACGATCTACCAGCACCCCGACGACTCCGCCCGGATGCGCGGCGCGATCGTTGCCTACATGCGCCACGTCGGCATGACCAACCTGTCGAAGTTCGCCAACGAGGCAATCATGGAGAAGGTCGAGCGACTGGAAACTCAGTACAACGAGGGGAAGCCGTTCGAGCCCGTCGGCCCGGGCGTGCTCACCGTCGGTCGACCGATGGGGGAGTGATGACCATGACCGCCAGGCGGCCGCTACGGCGTCCTCCGGTATCCGCAGCGCTGACGACCCGCACAGGGATTCAGGCACGCTGGGGATCGGTGAGCGTCACACCGGAGCACATCGCCAGGATGCAGGGTAGCTTGACGGCTGCCATCCACGTCTACCCGCCCGGTATGACCACCACAGCTCGCCGTCTCGTTCACTTGCGACAGCTCGTGAACTCGTGGAGCGGCGTCATCATGGGCACGCTGATCCTCGCCGCCGGTACCGCACTCGGCGGTTGGTGGCCCGGGACCGCGCTCGCACTGGCGCTGCTTGCGATCGGCTACGTCGCCCTCATGCTCGGCACTCGACGGGATGCCGCAAGGGTTCGTATCGTACGCGTTCACGCGCACCGCGGCGGAATGTCTGATACGAGTCTGTTCGAGGTTGTAGGCGCACAGTTGGATGCTCTCGACGGTGCCGATCTTTCGCCCGTCGAGTACGAGGCCGAGTGGTGGCGCATCTACGAAGCTCTCGACCGACCGATAGGGGAGTGATGACATGACGAGGCTGAACTATGCCGCTCGAGAAACTTTGCAGCTCGCAGGGCTGACCTCGCGCCAGTGGGCGCAGCGCCACGGCTATGCCTCCGCGGCCGAGTGGCGCGGCGATGAATGCGGATGCCCGGATGACCGATGCATCGGCTACCACCACGACGCCGAGGAAGAGTGCGGATGCCTCCCGGCCCTCATCAACGAGCTGCGCCGCGATGAGCGCAAGCTGGCCGACGCGCGCCCGGTGTGGGCCGCGCACGTGCGCGCTACCGAGAGCGGAACCCCCGAGGATCGCGCAGCAGCCGAGTTGCTTGTAGCCGCATGGGTCGAGGAGTACGCGGCGGGCGCGACCTGGCACGCGCTCAGCGACTCGCCCCGCGGCATCGTCTACCGCAACCAGTGGAACGACTCGACCTGGCTCCTCTACGACGCCGATCGCGACTCGATCGAGACGGCCGAAGTCACCAGGTAGGGCTACGGCGTCCGCTGCACTGGAGTCACCGCAGACGCCCAGACCCACGCGCGATACTCCGTCTCGCGGATCGAGAACACCACGCCGACGGCATCCGCCGTCCACCGCACCGCTACCGCGTCGACGAGCAGAGGCTTCGGCCCGAACCGCACCCAAGCTCGCACCGGCTTGGGTCGAGGGTCGATCGTCAACGGTTCGGAGTCCAGCCGCAGCTCCTCCGGCGTGAGCGACTGCAACGGGCCAGCACTCACCACCGTCTGTTCCAAGATGCGCTCATTCATCAGACGGTCGTAGTGATCCGCGTATCGCTTATTGCTCCCGATGGCCGACTCCTCCCCGGCCAGGATGAGACTACCGCTATTCGAACATGTGTTCGATGAAACCGCAGGCGCGCACCTAGTCGGGCCTGACCGAATGTCAGAGGATCGAGAGAGGATGGATCACATGAAGGACAAAGCGATCGACGAGCTGCCCCAGGGGCACCCCGCCTGGATTGCTGCCTACGCGGGAGTGGTGATCGGCGGGCTAGTAGTGCTCGGCTGGTTTCTCACTCGCCTGTTCGAGGCCGCCCACCAGGAGGGCCGGTTCCCGTCCCTGTTCGAGCTGCTGACGGTCGAGAACATCTTGATCGGGGCCGGCCTGTTCGCCGTCCCGATGATTGCCGGGCTGATCGTCGTGCAGCTCGTCGCGAGGGGCCGGCGGCGTCGCCACCTGATCGCGCGATAGCGATCCGCCCGCGCCGCGGTGCGGACGTGTCCGATACGCTCCCGGAAGCTCTGGGGGGAGTTTCGATGACTGAGCGGGTGGCCGAACAAGTGCGGCGACTGCTGCACGAGCAGCCGCAGCTTGAAGTCGTGTTCACCGATGCGCTCACCGCCGACAGTTACCTCCACAGTGGGCGCAGCGGCCGCCCAGTGCTGTTCCTGCACACGGCGCACCGCCAGCTCGTTGACGAGCTGCGCGGCCGCGGTGATGACCCCGGCCGACCGCACTAGTCCAATGGGCGGGAGGCGTTGCGCAGCTCGTCGACGACTTCGCGATGCTGTGGGTGTACGAACAGGATGAGGGCCTGGCCGTGCGTG
>NZ_MEGA01000013.1:0-44330 GCF_001725695.1 Microbacterium sp. SCN 71-21 | reverse complement strand
GCGTCGGCGGCTCACCGGCACCGTCCCAGTGCGCGCTCAGCCAGTCCCGCACGATCTGCTTGTCGAAGCTCGCCATGCGCTCGGCCGGGGTCTCGCCGGTGCGCCAGGCCGCGGCATCCCAATAGCGCGACGAATCGGGGGTCAGCACCTCGTCCGCGAGCGTCATCACGCCGTTCGCGTCGAGGCCGAACTCGAACTTCGTGTCCGCGAGGATCAGTCCGCGCTCCTCCGCCGCTGCGGCCGCGCGGCCGTAGACCTCGAGCGAGAGGGCGCGCAGCGTCTCGGCGTTCTCGACCCCGACGAGCTCGATGGTGCGCTCGAAGGTGATGTTCTCGTCGTGCTCGCCGAGCGGCGCCTTGTACGCGGGCGTGAAGATGGGCTCGGGCAGCCGGTCGCCGTTGGTCAGACCCGCCACGATCGGGATGCCGCACACCGTGCCCGACTGCCGGTACTCCGCCCAGCCCGACCCGGTGAGATAGCCGCGCACGACGCACTCGATCGGCTGCATGTCGAGGGCGGCGACCACCATCGCGCGGTCGGCGACCGCCGCCGGGGGCTCGTCTCCCGTGAGGTGATTCGGGATGCCGCGCCCCCCGTCGCCGCCCGCGAGGCGGTCGAACCACCACAGGCTCAGCTGCGTCAGCACGGCGCCCTTCCCGGGGATGCCCGGCTCGAGCACATGGTCGAAGGCGCTCACCCGATCGCTCGCCACGACGAGGAGGCGGGAGGCCGCGGCATCCGCTGCCGTGTCGTCGGGCACATACAGGTCGCGGACCTTGCCGGAGTACACGTGTCGCCAGCCGGGGAGTGCGGGGGTGCTCGTCACCCGCCCATTATCGCGGGCGCGCCCGTCACGCGTCGGCGATGAGGCGCTTGCCGGTCACCGTCACGTCGACGCGTTCGTATCCGAGCGCATCGTAGAAGCCCAGCACCTGCTCGTTGCCGGCGCGCACCATGAGCTGCACCTTCGGACAGCCGAGAGCGGTGAGACGGGACTCGGCCTCGGCGACCAGCGCGCGGCCGATGCCCTCGCCACGGTTCCGGGGGCTGGTCGCGAGGTACGACAGCCACCCACGGTGCCCGTCGTAGCCCGCCATCACCGTCCCGACGATCGCATCGTCGTCCGCGGCGACGAGCAGCAGGTCGGGCCACAGCGTGCGTGCACGTTCGATGTCGCGGCGCGGGTCGTTCCAGGGCCGCGTGAGCCCGCTCTCCTCCCACAGTGCGACGACGGCCTCGATGTCGGCGGGCCGCAGGGGTCGGATGTCGCGGGGCATGCCCCGAGGCTAGCGGGGGCTCACTCGGTGAGTTCGTCGACGAACGCGAAGGCTTCTCCGACCGCGGCGTCCCAATGCGCGAGTTCGGCGACATCGAGCACCGCCCACTCCCGCATCGGCCGCCCTCGCATCGCCATGCGTGTGCCCCAGCCCTCTGCGGAGATCTCGTCCACGCGGGCCTCGGGGAGTTTGAGGATGAGGCCGCCGTCGAACCCGACGAAGGCGAACACCTTGCCCCTCACGCGCAGACCCTCGGAGCCGAACATGCGCCCGATGTCGACCCCGTCGCGCGCGAGATAGCGCTGGGCGATGGGGTCGAATGCCTCGTGGGCGCGGTCGCGCGCGGCGTGATCGACCATGCGCACATCGTAGGGCGCGGATGTCGGTGCCCCCGAGCACGATCTTTCCGGAGCGGCTTCCGATGCCGCCGGCGGGGTATATAGTCCACATGGACTAATCAACTCGGAGTAATCATGTCGGACCACGTCGATCGCCTCAGCCCCATGGGGGTCATGGTGCTCGCTCTGTTGCGCGAAGGCCCGATGCATCCCTACGAGATGATGCGGCTGCTGCGCGAGCGACGCGAAGACCGCCTCCTCACACTCGCGAACGGCACGCTCTACCACGCGGTGGCCAAGCTCGCCGCCGCCGAGCTGATCGTCGAGACCGGTGTCGACCGCGACGGCAACCGCCCCGAGCGAACCACGTACGCCCTCACCCCCGAAGGGGACGAGACGGTCGCAGCCTGGGTGCGTCGCGAGCTTCCCCGCATCGACCGGCCCGCCTCGTTCCGCATCGCGCTCGCCGAGGCCCACAACCTCGACCGCACCGAGACCGTCGCGCTGCTGCGTGAGCGCCGCGCCGCGCTCGAGGCCGAGGCCGACGACATCGCCCGCATGCGCTGCGATGCCGACGCCCGCGGGTCCGAGCCCCAATACCTCGTCGAGATCGTGCGGCAGCAGGCGCTGCTCACCGCCGACCTCGCCTGGATCGACCGACTCCTCGACGACCTGGTCACCCAGGCCTACCCGTGGGGCGTGCACGCGTCCGCGTGAGCCCCGACCCCCCGCATCCTCTTCGCCAGAAAGGCACCCCGTGAGCCAGACCTCCACCGGAGCGACCCGCACCCCCGCGGCCGCCCACCCGCGCAGCCCGTGGCCCGCGCTGTGGGCCCTCATCATCGGCTTCTTCATGATCCTGGTCGACACCACGATCGTCTCCGTCGCCAACCCCGCCATCAAGGCGGCGCTCGATCCCGCGACCTCCAACCTCGACAACGTCGTGTGGGTCACGAGCGCCTACCTGCTCACCTACGCCGTGCCGCTGCTGATCACCGGACGTCTCGGCGACCGATTCGGCCCGAAGAACATCTACCTCATCGGTCTCGCCGTCTTCACGCTCGCCTCGGTCGGCTGCGGACTGTCCACGACCCTTCCGATGCTCATCGCGATGCGCGCCGTGCAGGGCCTCGGCGCGGCCCTGGTCACGCCGCAGACCATGGCCGTCATCACGCGCACCTTCCCGCCGAACCAGCGCGGTGCCGCCATGGGCCTGTGGGGCGCGACGGCCGGTGTGGCCATGCTCGTCGGCCCGCTCGCCGGCGGCCTGCTCGTCGACGGCCTCGGCTGGGAGTGGATCTTCTTCGTCAACCTGCCGGTCGGCATCATCGGCTTCGTCATGGCCGTCATCCTCGTGCCGAAGCTGCCCACCCACCCCCACAAGTTCGACCTCGTCGGGGTCGTGCTGAGCGCCGCCGCGCTGTTCCTCATCGTCTTCGGCCTGCAGGAGGGGGAGAGCTACGACTGGAACGGCTGGATCTGGACGATGATCGCCGGGGGCGTGGTGCTTCTCGTCCTCTTCGTGTGGACCCAGGCGCGCACCAAGAGCGAGCCGCTCGTGCCGCTCGGGCTGTTCCGGGATCGCAACTTCTCCGCCGCCAACCTCGGCATCGCCGCCGTCGGCTTCACCGTGACGAGCATGTCGCTGCCGCTGATGTTCTTCTACCAGCTCGCCCTCGGGCGAACGCCGACCGAGTCGGCGCTGCTGCTCATCCCCATGGCGCTGTTCGCGGGCGGTCTCGCGCCGGTCGCCGGTCGTCTCCTCGACCGCATCGACCCGCGCCTCATGCTCGTTCCCGCCCTGCTCGCGGTCGCCGGATCCCTCGTCTGGTACGCCCTCATCATGAAGCCCGACACCCCGGTGTGGGCATTCCTGCTGCCCTCGGCGCTCATGGGTATCGGCAACGCGGGAATGTGGGGGCCGCTCGCCACCTCGGCGACCCGCAACCTGCCGCCCCGCCAGGCGGGCGCCGGCGCGGGCATCTACAACACCACCCGCACGATCGGCTCGGTCATCGGCTCCGCCGCGGTCGCCGCCTTCATGCAGGGGCGGCTCCAGGACAACCTTCCCGGAGCGGGCTCGCACACGGGCGACTTCACCGCCGGCGCCCTCCCGAGCATGATCGCGGGACCGTTCGCGACGGCGATGGCGCAGACGATGATCCTGCCGATCGTGGTGATCTTCGTCGCGGTGATCGCCGCGCTGTTCCTGCGCAAGGTACCGGCGCCGACCTACGGCGCGGGCGCTCCCGCCGGCGAGCCTGCTGCCTCGGCCGGCGGCCACTGACCCGACACCACGAGGCCCGCACCCCGATCAGGGTGCGGGCCTCGTGGTGTGCAGGGGCGGATGCCGCGGCTCAGTGCTCCACGACGCGCGCGGCGATGTCGGTGCGGTACTGGCCGCCGTCGAGCTCGATGCGGGACAGGGCGTCGTAGGCGCGCTCCCGCGCCTCGCCGAAGGTGGATCCGAGCGCGACCACGTTGAGCACGCGACCCCCGGTGGCGATGAGTCCCTGCTCGGTGTCGGCAGTCGCGGCGTGCGCGACGTGGACGCCGTCGACGGCGTCGGCGGCGTCGAGCCCGCGGAGAGCGCGTCCGGTCTGCGGGGCATCCGGGTAGCCCTCGCTCGCCAGCACGACCGTCACCGCGACCGCGTCGGCGAAGGCGGGCTTCGGCTGGTCCTCGAGCGTGCCGGATGCCGCGGCCAGCAGCAGCCGCGACAGCGGATCGATGAGGCGCGGCAGCACGATCTGGGTCTCGGGGTCGCCGAAGCGTGCGTTGAACTCGATGACCTTCACGCCCGCCTCCGTGATGATGAGGCCCGCGTAGAGGAGCCCGATGAACGGGGTGCCCTCGGAGTCGAGCTGACGGATGACGGGCTCGGCGACGTCCCGGGTCACGAGCTCGACGAACTCCTCCTCGCCACCGAAGCGCTCCGACAGCCAGGGGAGGGGCGAGTAGGCGCCCATGCCGCCGGTGTTCGGGCCTTCGTCGCCGTCGCGCAGACGCTTGAAGTCCTGGGCGGGGGAGAGCGGCAGCACGTGGTCGCCGTCGCTGAGGAAGAAGAGCGACACCTCGGGTCCGTCGAGGAACTCCTCGACGAGCACCGGTCCCGACGGCAGGTAGCGGGCGGCGTGGGCGAGGGCGGCCTCGCGGTCGCTCGTCACGATCACGCCCTTGCCGGCGGCGAGCCCGTCGGCCTTGACGACGTGGGGGGCGCCCAGATCGTCGAGCGCCGCGGCGGTCGACGCCAGATCGTGCGCGCGGATCGCCCGCCCGGTCGGCACGCCCGCGGCATCCATGATGCGCTTCGCGAACGCCTTCGAGCCTTCGAGCTGGGCGGCAGCGCGGCTCGGGCCGAAGACGGGGATGCCGCGCTCGCGCACCGCGTCGGCGACGCCGGCGACGAGCGGCGCCTCGGGGCCGATCACCACGAGGGCGATGTCGTGCTCGAGTGCGAAGGCGGTGACGGCCGCGGGGTCGACCGGGTCGAGGTCGACGAGGGCGGCGTCGCGGGCGATGCCGGCGTTGCCGGGGGCCGCGAAGATGACGTGCTCCTCGTCCTCCGAGCGCAGCGAGAGGATGATGGCGTGCTCGCGCGCGCCCGAGCCGAGGACGAGGATTCTCACCCGGTCAGCCTACCGACGGGCTACCGTCGAGCTGTGCCCCCGAAGATCGACACCGGCGACGGCCGGGCCGCCCTCGCGGCGGTCGCCGCGACCGACGCGCCGGCCCGCGCCGATCTGGCGACGGCGGTGCGCTACCTGCTGCAGCTGCTCCTCGAGAAGGCGCCCGGGCACACGGTCGAGGTGCGGGTGCCGCCGTTCGGGGCCGTGCAGGTCATCGAGGGTCCGCGGCACACGCGCGGCACGCCGCCGAACGTCGTCGAGACCGACGCGCGCACCTGGATCGCCCTCGCGACGGGCCAGCGGTCGTGGGCGGATGCCGCGGCCGCCGGCCTCATCGTCGCGTCGGGCGTGCGCGCCGACATCTCCGATCTGCTGCCGCTGCGCCCCTGAGCCGCGGCGCTCCGCCGCGCGCGGCACTGGAAGGCACGCCGCGCGCCGCGCGGAACCCCGCCCGCCGCGCGGCGTGCCTTCTCACCGGCGTCGCGGCACGAGCACAGGCATGCCGGCGGCGTCGGTCAGGCGATCGACCGGCTGCCCGTAGACCTCGCTCACCCGCTCCGGGGTGAGCACGTCGGCGGCGCTCCCGGTCGCAACGACGCGCCCCGCGGCGAGCAGGGTGACCGTGTCCGCATAGGCGAGCGCCGCGTTGAGGTCGTGCAGCACGACGACCACGGCGTCGCCCGCCCGGGCTCGATCCCTCGCGATGCGCAGCACGTCCTCCTGGTGGCGCAGGTCGAGCGCCGCGGTCGGCTCGTCGAGCAGCAGCACATCCGCGCGTTGCGCGAGCACGCGCGCGAGCCCCACCCGGGCGCGTTCGCCGCCCGAGAGCGAGGTCACGACGCGGTCGGCGAGGTGGGTCACATCGGTGGCGGCGAGTGCCTCGGCGATCACGTCGTCATCCTCGGATGCCGCGGCGCTCCCCTGCCACGGAGCGCGACCCATCGCCACCACCTCCCGGGCGCGGAACGCGAACGACACCGTGTTCTGCTGCAGCAGCACGGCCCGGCGCCGGGCGAGCGCTCGAGACCCGAGACGGTCGAGCGGGGTGCCGTCGAGCGTGACCGCGCCGGCGGATGGCCCGATGTCGCCGGCGAGCACGCCGAGCAGGGTCGACTTCCCCGCGCCGTTCGGGCCGACGAGGGCGTGGAAGGTGCCGGGGCGCACTGCGAGGTCGACGTCGGCGAGCAGAGACGTCGCACGCCCGGCGATCTGCACGTGCACGCCCGCGGCGCGCAGCATCCGTTCGGTCATCCCCAGCCCCCCGCCTGCCGACGCGTGCGCACGAGGAGCCAGAGGAAGAACGGCCCTCCGACGAGGGCGGTGAGCATGCCGATCGGCAGGTCCGCGAGAGGCACCGCGGTGCGCGCGATGAGGTCGGCGATCGCGAGCAGCAGGGCGCCGCCCAGTGCGCTCGCAACCGTGAGGCGCAGATGGCCGGGGCCGATGAGCATGCGCATGAGGTGCGGGACGACGAGCCCGACGAAGCCGATGATGCCCGCGAACGACACCGCCGCGCACACCAGCACGGCGACGACCACGATCACGAACAGCCGCAGCGCCTCGACGCGCACCCCGAGATGGCGCGCCGTGCGCTCGCCGAGGGCGAGCAGGTCGAGGCGCCGAGCCACCACGATCGTCGCGACGACACCGGCGATCACGAGCGGGGCGACGAGCGCGATGCTCGACCAGAGCGCGCCGTTCAGGCTGCCGAGCTGCCAGAAGACGATCTGCTCCCGGGTCGACGACGTGCCGAGGAAAGTGAGCAGAGCGAGGCCGGCGCCGCCGATCGCGTTGATCGCGATGCCGGTGAGCAGCAGGGTCACGACTTCTGTGCGCCCACCCGACCGGCTGATGGCGTACACGGCGAGCACGGCGGCGAGTCCGCCGACGAAGGCGAGTGCGGGAGTCGTCCACGTGCCGAGCACGCTGAGCCCGAAGGTGAGGCTGGCCGCGGCGCCGAGGGCTGCGCCGGACGAGACGCCGACCACTCCGGCGTCGGCGAGCGGATTGCCGAAGATGGCCTGCATCGCGACACCCGAGACGGCGAGGGCCGCGCCCACGAGCACGCCGAGCACGATGCGCGGCAGGCGCACGCTCGTGACGACTCCGGCGGCGGGGGAGGGGGCGGCATGCCCGGAGAGCGCATGCCAGAGCGCCTCGACCACCTGCATCGGGCTGAGAGGGTACTGACCCGCCCCGAGCGAAATGACGAGGGTGACCAGGAGCGCGACGGCGAGCACGACGACGGTGGTCGCGAAGCGCCCGCGGCCCGCGCGTGCGGGCGCCGGCAGCACGGTCTCGCCGCTCATGAGGCGGGGGTTGCGCTCGCGCCGGCACCCGGGGCGTCGTCGCCGGGAGTGCGCAGCGCCGCGGCGAGCGCGCGCACCACGTCGGCGGAGTGTGGCCCGAACGCCAGGATCTGCCCGTCGGCCATGTCGACGACCCGGCGGTGCTCTCCGGCGGGCGTCTGCTGCAGGGCCGGCACCCGCTCGAGCAGTCCGTCGATGCCGCCGACTGAGGCGAGCCCGTCGGTCATCATCAGCAGCACGTCGGGCTGCGCGGCGGCGAGAGCCTCCGCTGTCATCGGACGCATCCCCTCCCAGCCGATCTCGCCGGCGACGTCGATGCCGCCGATCGCCTCGATGAGGGAGTCGGCGCCGGAGTCCCGGCCGAAGATGTAGTACACGTTCGCGCTGCCGCGCACGTAGAGGAACAGCACGCGGGGGCGGGCGGATGCGGCATCCGTCGCCGCGACCTCGGCCTGCGCCGCCGCGACGTCCGCCGTCAGCCGTGCCGCGAGGGCGGAGCCCCGGCTCGGCACCCCGAGAGCGCGCGCGATCTCGTCGGTGAGAGCCGCCGTGCCGTCGAGCCTCCGCTCGGATGAGATCACGACGACCGCGATGCCGGCGTCGCGCAGCTGCTGGCGCACCTCCTTCGGGCCGATCGTCGTGTCGGTGAGCACGACCGTCGGCGCGAGGGACAGGATCGCCTCCGCGTTGAGCGTGTGGCCGCCCTGCGTGACGACGGGCAGGTTCTCCGCGCCCGGAAAGGTCGTCGACGAGTCACGGCCGACGACGTGGTCGCCGAGTCCGAGTCCGAAGACGGTGGCGGCGATCGTGCCGGAGATGTCGATAGGCAGGATGCGTTCGATCGAGGCGACGGTGACGCTCCGGTCCTCGGCGTCGACGACGGTCGTGGGCAGCACGGCCGCGGTCTGATCGGCGACCGGGGTGATTGCCCGGTCATCGAGGCAGGCGGTGGTGACGCCGGTGAGGCCGCGCGCGTCGACGACGGCGGCGGCCGATGCCGGGGTGTCGCAGGTCGCTGATGCCGTGCTTCCGGCGCTCGCGCACGCGGTGAGGGTGATCGCGAGGGCCGTGGCAGCGAGCGCAGCCGACGTCGAACGGATGCGGTGAGAGAGGCTCATATTTAGGCAAGGCTAACCTAAAACTTGACGATCTCTCAGCGGGACCTCTAGCGTGCAAGGGAGGTTAGGTCACCCTAACTCGTTCCTTCCCATCCCGATCCGCGCCGTGTCCCGGCGCCCGCAGGAGCATGCCGTGAGTTCCCTCGCACCACCCCGTTCTCCCCGTCCCGTCATCGCGTCCGTGGTCGCGATGCTGCTCGTGATCATGGGCCTCGTCGTGCCGACGCAGCTCGCCGTCGCGGCCGATTCGCCCACGCTGTCGGCCGGTCTCGTCCCGCGCGCCGGCGGTGCCGTCACCGTGACCGGTTCCGGCTTCAGCTCCGCATCCCCCGGGCTCTACCTGGGCGTTCGAGCGGAGGGCGCATCGAGCGACACCTTCACCGTCTGGCTCGACGTCGCGAACACCGACGGCGACCTTCCCGGCCTGGGTCGCACGGCGCCGATGAACGCCGACGGATCCTTCCAAGTGGATGTCACGGTGCCCGCCGCGACGGACGGCACGTCCTACGTGCTGTTCGCCCGCAAGGCTCACGGCATCCCTGACGCGTCGCAGCGGGTCACGCAGTCCTTGACCTACGCGCCGGTGCCCGCGACCCCGTCGCTGACCGTCTCTCAGACCTCCGGTCTCGACCCGCAGGGCCAGACCCTCACGGTCATCGCCAGCGGCTACGACGGTTCCGCCGTCTCCCGCTACGGGGCCGGCAAGGCGGGCTTCTACATCCAGGTCGGCTGGCTCGCGCCCACGTGGCGCCCGTCCGAGGGTGCCCTGTCGTCGGCGCGCTCGAACGCCGCATCGACGTGGGTCGCCGACGCCGCCAACTCGTTCGCCCCCACGAAATGGACGGTCGCCGCCGACGGCACCGTCGGAGCCGAGTGGACCGTCGACGTGACCCAGGCCGCGCTCGACGCCGTCAAGATCGAGGGCGGCAGCCTGGCCGTCTTCACCGTCGGCGCCGGCGGCGTCGTGCAGGCCGCGGCCGAGCGGGCGGTGCCGATCACCTTCGCGCCCGATCGGCGGGCTGCGGCATCCGTCACCTCTGCCACGGCCGATCAGGGCCTCGCCGTGCATGTCGACGCGACCGGGCTCGGCTCGGTCTCCGGCGCGTACGTCGCACTCATCGAGAAGGGAACCGAGGCGGATGTCACCGCTTCCGACGGCTCCGCAGCGATGACGTGGGCGCGCGGCATCACCGGCGGCGTGCTGAGTACCGACCTGATCGCGCCCGCCGCAAAGCTCGACCCCGCGCTCGACTACGAGGTCATCGTGTGGCAGCAGCACACCCTCCCGTCGGCGGGCACCCTGTACGCCCGCGCCGACCTGGCCGTCACCGAGGCTCAGTGGCAGCAGGTCTTCCCCGGCACCCCGACCCCGACCGACACGCCCACGCCGAACCCGACGTCGTCCCCGACGCCCACACCAACGCCGACGCCGACCGCCCCCGCCCCCGAGACGGTGGCCGGCGGATCGCTCTCATGGCCGATCTCGTCGAGCTTCACGCGCTACGTGACCGGTCCGATCGCCCACGGCAGCGTGATCGTGTCGGGAGGCGCGACCCTGAGTGACGGCGTCTACCGCTTCGGTCAGGCCGCAGGCAGCACGTTCGACGGCTCGATGGGAACCGTCTCGTACGTCGGCTCGGTGCGATACGTCGGGCA
The DNA here is from genome assembly GCF_001725695.1 of Microbacterium sp. SCN 71-21. Lineage (NCBI taxonomy): Bacteria > Bacillati > Actinomycetota > Actinomycetes > Micrococcales > Microbacteriaceae > Microbacterium > Microbacterium sp. SCN 71-21. The sequence goes on along the minus strand of NZ_MEGA01000013.1, from coordinate 34,003 downwards.
CGGGGGCATCTTGGACGTCACCGTCGCCAACCCGCAGATCCGCCTGACGTCGGCGACCGCGGGCGCCCTCGTGGTCACCTCGGGCGGTCGGGAGGTCGTCTTCGCCACCCTCGAGCTCGCGGGCGCCACCCGCACCGAGGCGAGCGGCGCCGTCACCTACGCCGGTGTGGCGGCGACCCTCACCGACGCCGGCCGCACACAGGTGTTCGGCGGGAACGCCACCACGCTCGACCCGCTCACCTTCACCGTCGGCGCGGCGGCGGCGGCGCCTGCGGGCGCGACGGGCACGGTCGCGACCGCGTCGAGTGCGGTCCGCACCACCCGATCGATCCCGGCGACCCCGCCGGCGACCACGGGCATCGAGCTCGACGAGGCGACCCTCGCCGCGCTGCAGTCCGGTGACCGCGTGACCGTCACGGCGAGCGGCTTCCAGTCGGGCGAGACCGGCATCTCGATCGTCGTCTACTCGACGCCGACGCTGCTCGACACGGTGGCGGCGGATGCCTCGGGCACCGCCACCTGGACCGGCACGCTGCCGGCGACCCTCGCCGACGGCGCACACACGCTGACGTTCCAGGGGTCGGTGAGCCGCGGCATCCCGTTCACCCTCACCCGCGCCGTCGCGACAGCGCTCGGCACCTGCCAGGCGACCGCCGCGACGCTCGACTGGGGCGTCAAGGAGTCGTTCCGCACCTACATCGAGGGTATCGCCGCCGGCGGCTGGCAGCTCGAGGGCGTGACCTACGCCTACCCGGTGTTCTCGTGGGCCACGGGCACCGGCGCCGTCGACCCCGAGGCGCTGGTCGGCACGGTCATGTTCGGCGGCAGCGTCCGGTTCACAGGTCACGGCGGCGCTCTGGACACGACGCTCGCGAACGCGCGGATCGAGTTCGCCGGAGACGTCGGCTATCTCGTGTTCGACGTGACCGGCACGACCCAGGCCGGTGAGGCCGTGGCGCAGCACGACGTGCGGTTCGCCCAGTTCGCCCTGACCCCGTCGGTGCGGGACGCAGCCGGCATCACCCTGACGGATGCCGCCACCACCCTCACCCCTGCGGGCGCAGCGGCGTTCGGCACGTACTCGGCCGGGGAGCAGCTCGATCCGGTGTCGGCGTCGATCGCCCTGCCGTCCGGGTGCGCGGCCGCGGCGCAGTCCTCGAGCGGGTCGGGCGCAACCGAGGTCACGGCCGCGGGCGCCGAGCTCACCTCCGATGACACCGCGCTCGTGTGGCCGTGGTTCGTGGGCGGCGGCGTGCTGCTCGCGGCCGCCGTGCTCGCCGCGGTGCTGGTGGTGCGGCGCCGCCGGGCCTGAGCCCCGGTCGGTCAGCCGGCCGGTCGGTCCGCCGCACCGTCGCGCGCTGGCGCACGGGGGCCGAGGTGTCGGGGGGGTCGCTCACGTCTCCATTGTCGCACCGTGCCGTCTCACCGACATCGCCGCGCGCTGTGCGGTTCCCGCCGCGGAAGCCGCGCGGCGACCACGGTGCGACAATGGAGACGTGAGCGACACCCCCGACACCTCGGCCCCCGTGCGCCAGCGCGCGACGGTGCGGCGCGCGCCGAAGTTCACGGTCTTCCTCGTGATCGGCGCGGCGGTCGGGCTCGTGGCCGCGATGGTGCTGACCTTCGCGTTCCACGGTGCGGACGAGACGAGCGTGACGGGCGTCACCTACACGCAGCTGCAGGTCTTCGGCTTCCTGCTGCTCGTGTGCGTGGCCGTCGGCGTGCTGCTGGCGCTGCTGGTCGCTGTGGTGCTCGATCGCACCGTCGGCCGCCGGGTCGTCGAGGTCGAGGTCGAGCGCGACCGCATCCGCATCGAGGAGTGACGCGCCCGGTCACGCCAGGTCGGCGATGATCGGGTGCAGCGCCGAGTCGAACGCCACCACGTCGTCGCGCAGCCCGTCGGTCACCGCGATCGTGAGTGAGCCGATCCACCACACGCCGCGCTGAGCCAGCGGTAGCACCTGCACGTTCAGTTCGAACGAGTGGGCGGGGCGGCCCACCTGCCGCTCGTGATCGGCGATCGCGCTGCGGTACGCCCGCGCCGACGCGCGCGGGGTGGCGGCGGCATCCGCACGATACGACTCGTGTGCACGCTCGGCGTACGCGAGCGCCGGCCGCGCGTGCGGGGCGATGTGCTGGCGCAGCTCGTCGGCTCCCTCGATCGGCAGGGCGACGAGCGTCTCGAATCCGCCGACCAGCGCGAGGGGAACGGGCGACGGATGCGCCTGCGGCTCGACCGTCATGGCCCAGAACGCGCGCCACTGCCGTTCGAGGGTCTGCTGCAGGTCGGCGTCGCGGGCGGGGTCGGCGAGAGGGATGCCGCGCAGCACCGGCAGCTCGTCAGGGGAGCGGAGCCCCAGCACCTGCCTCAGATAGAGGGCGAGGAGAACCGGGCGTCCGGCATCCTCACGGACCACCCACTGCGCATCCCCGGCGCTCATGGCGCCAGTGTAGGGCGGAGGTGCGCGCGTCGCGGGTAGGCTGGGCGCGTGGTCGATTCCCCGCGCAATCCGTATTCCGAGGCCGGTGTCGATACGGCGGCGGGTGACCTGGCGGTCGAGCTCATGAAGTCCGCCGTCAAGCGCACGCACGGACCCGAGGTGCTCGGCGGTGTCGGCGGGTTCGCGGGGCTGTTCGACGCCTCGGCGCTCACGGGCTACACGCGCCCGCTGCTCGCCTCCAGCACCGACGGCGTCGGCACGAAGGTCGCGATCGCGCAGGCCATCGACAAGCACGACACCATCGGCCAGGATCTCGTCGGCATGGTCGTCGACGACATCGTCGTGGTCGGTGCGAAGCCGCTGTTCATGACCGACTACATCGCGTGCGGCAAGGTCTTCCCCGAGCGCATCGCCGACATCGTGCGCGGCATCGCGCACGGCTGCGCCGAGACCGGCACGGCCCTGGTCGGCGGCGAGACCGCCGAGCACCCGGGGCTGCTCGGCATCGGTGACTACGACGTGGCGGGCGCGGCGACCGGAGTGGTCGAGGCCGATCGCGTGCTCGGCTACGAGCGCGTGCAGTCCGGCGACGTCGTGCTCGCGCTCGGCTCGAGCGGACTCCACTCGAACGGCTTCTCGCTCGTGCGCCACATCGTCGCGCGTGCGGGCATCCAGTACGGCGACAACGCCGCCGACTTCGGCACGACGTGGGGTGAGGCGCTTCTCGAGCCGACCCGTCTCTACACGACGCCGCTGCTCGGCCTCATCGACGCGTTCGGCGACCGCATCCATGCGCTCAGCCACGTCACCGGCGGCGGCATCGCCGCCAACCTCGCCCGGGTGCTGCCCCGGTCGACCTGGGTCGAGCTCGACCGCTCCACCTGGTCGCCCGCGCCCGTCTTCCGTGTGCTCGCCGACCTCGGCCAGCTCGACCTCGTCGAGACCGAGGGCACCTGGAACCTCGGCATCGGCTTCCTCGCGATCGTCTCGGCCGACAAGGCGGATGCCGCGGCATCCGCTCTCATCGATGCCGGCATCCCCACGTGGCAGGTCGGCGTCGTGCGCGACGGCGCCCTGCCCGACGGCCACTTCGAGCATGGCGCCAAGGGGGTCGACGGCGGCTCGGTCCGTCTCGTCGGCGCTTACGCCGGCGGCCCCGCCACCCACCTCACCCCCGGAGCGAAGTAACACCTCTATGTGCGGCATCGTCGGCATGGTCGGCCAAGGGCTGGTCAATCAGGAGATCTATGACGCCCTGCTGCTGCTGCAGCACCGTGGGCAGGACTCGACGGGCATCGCCACCGCCGAGCGCAGCGGCGTCTTCCATCAGGTGAAGGCGCGCGGGCAGGTGCGCGAGGCCTTCCGCACCCGCGACATGCGGTCGCTGCTGGGCGAGATCGGGCTCGGTCATGTGCGCTACGCGACGAAGGGCACCGCGTCGAGCGAGGAGGAGGCGCAGCCGTTCTACGTGAACGCCCCCTACGGCATCGTGCTCGTGCACAACGGCAACCTCACCAACACGCGTGAACTGACCGACGAGCTGTTCCACAAGGACCGCCGGCACCTCAACACGAGCTCCGACACCGAGCTGCTCGTGAACGTGCTCGCCGGCGAGCTGCAGCAGGTCATCTCGGGGCTCGAGCTCGACCCCGACCAGATCTTCGAGGCGGTGAGCCGCGTGCACCGCCGCGTCGAGGGCTCGTACGCCACGATCGCTCTCATCGCCGGGTATGGTCTCCTCGCGTTCCGCGACCCGTTCGGCATCCGCCCGCTGATCATCGGCACCCGCCAGGCCGCCAACGGCCGCTACGAGTGGATCGTGGCATCCGAGTCGCTCGTGCTGGAGAACGCCGGCTTCGAGGTCGTGCGCGACGTGCTGCCGGGGGAGGCCGTGTTCATCGACCTCGAGGGCACGCTGCACACGCGGCAGTGCGCCGAGCAGGCCACGCTCTTCCCGTGCTCGTTCGAGTACGTCTATCTCGCGCGTCCCGACTCGATCATGAACGGCATCTCGGTCTACGAGACGCGCCTGCGCATGGGCGACCGTCTGGCCGACACCATCGCGAAGTACACCCCGGCCGGCACGATCGACGTGGTCATGCCGATCCCCGACTCGTCGCGTCCCGCGGCGATGCAGGTGGCCCGCAAGCTCGGCATCGAGTACCGCGAGGGCTTCTACAAGAACCGCTACATCGGCCGCACGTTCATCATGCCCGGCCAGGCGGTGCGCAAGAAGAGCGTGCGCCAGAAGCTCAATGCGATGTCGAGCGAGTTCAAGGGCAAGAACGTGCTGCTGGTCGACGACTCGATCGTGCGCGGCACGACGAGCAAGGAGATCATCCAGATGGCGCGCGACGCGGGCGCGAAGAGCGTGACGTTCGCATCGGCCGCGCCGCCGGTGCGCTACCCGCACGTCTACGGCATCAACATGCCCTCCCGCCACGAGCTCGTCGCCCACGGCCGCACGATCCCCGAGATCGCCAAGGAGCTCGGCGCCGACTACATGGTCTACCAGGAGATCGACGACCTGAAGGCGGCGATCCTCGAGGGCTCCGACGTCGAGGATCTCGACATGAGCTGCTTCGACGGCCGCTACGTCACGGGCACGGTCAGTGAGGAATACCTGGCCTGGGTCGAGGGCACGCAGACGTCCTGAGGGCGGTCGTCGCGAGCGGATGCCGCGTGCCCGCGTCGGCGCCACGTGGCGGGTGAGAGCGGGTCGGGCTCAGGCCTTCTCGTTGTCGAAGGCGTCTTCCTCTTCGAGCTCGTCCTCGTCGTCGTACTCGTCGGCCCACTTGTCGACGTACTGGTCGCCCTCGTCGCTGGGATGCCCGAGCTCACGCTCCAGCGCGGCGTAGTTCACGCTCGGGCTGTACGACTTGAGCTCACGGGCGATCTTGGTGTGCTTCGCCTTTTGACGGCCACGCCCCATGCGAGACCCCCTCACGATCTGAGAAGCGGGCTTCGAGGGGCCCGACGTATCCACGAGTCCGGCTGAGGAGCCGGGAAGAATAGCACTCAGAATAACACGGCGCATCGCCCCGCCTCCGTGCAGGGTGCGGGGCGATGCGCACGGTGTCGCCATGGTGCCGGACGCCGGGGTGCGGCATCCGAGAACCGCAGCGGCACTCAGCGCCGCAGGGCCCGGGTCAGCTCCCGCGCGGCCTCGTCGAGTGCGCGCTCCACCTCGTCGACCACGGTCGCGGCGAGCTCCCCGCCGCGCGCGACGTGGGTGCGGGCGTCGGCGCGCACCTGGGCGCGGAACTCGTTCACCACGACGTCGAGTCGGCGCACCTGCTCGCGGCTGTCGGCGCGGTCGTCGGGCTCGGTCACGAACGATCGCGGGGTGTGGCTGCGCTGGTCGGCCTTGGCCGCCGCGAGGTCGGCGCGCAGGCTCTTCATCGCGTCGCGCACGCTGCCGCGCACCTCTTCGGCGATGAGGCGCACCGAGTCCGACAGGTGCGCCTCGATGCCGTCGAGGTCGCCCCGGCGGGATGCCACTTCGGCGCGTCCGGCGTCGGTGATCTCGTAGACGGTCTTGCGTCCGTCGACGGTCTTGGTGACGAGCCCCTCCTCCTCCAGCTTCGACAGCCGCGGATAGATGGTTCCGGCGCTTGGCGTGTAGGTACCGCCGGTGCGGTCGGCGAGGGCCTGCATGAGGTCGTAGCCGTGTCGGGGGGACTCGTCGAGCAGGTTCAGCAGGTAGAGGCGCAGGTCGCCGTGGGAGAAGACCGCGGGAGTCATCGGGCACCGTCCTCAGGGGAGAGCGCCGCGTCGGGGGTGTGGCGCAGCAGCGTGACGTCGCCCGAGACCGAGTTGACGCGCACGTCGGCGAACGAGCCGCTGAGCTCGCCGATCGATCCGGTGAAGTTCACGCCCGGGCCGTTGCCGCGATGCACGATGCCGTCGAGCTGCACCTTCCCGCTGACACTGCGCAGCACGTAGTTGACGGCGAGGTCGGGGTCCAGACGCACGGTCGCGTCGCCCGACACCGTGTTGAAGCCGATCTGATGCACCGGGCCGGTCGAGTCGAACAGCAGCGCGCCCGACACGGTGTCGACGTCGGCCTTGGTGATGACGCCCGTCGCGGCGACGTCGCCCGACACGCTGTTGGCGCCGAGTCGACCTTCGAGCCCGCGCACCTGGACGTCGCCCGACACCGCGTTGAGGGTGAGCGATCCGGTGTGGCCGTCGACGATGATGTCGCCCGAGACGGTGTTGAGACGCGCGTCGCGCTGGAGGCCGGCGACGAGAGCGCTCGCGTTGACGACGCCGAGGGTGAGCGCGATGTCGCGGGGGACGGCCACGCTGATCTCGGCCTTGGGGCCGCCCGAGCCGAAGTTGCGGAACACCTCGAGGAAGTTGTCCCACCGCAGCTGGGGGTGGTCGATCTCGACGCGGTCGCCGTCGACCTCGACCCGGAGGTCTTTGACGGTGACGCCGTGCACCTCGATGCGCACGGTCGGCTCGTCGTGGGCGACGATGTCGACCTCGCCGCCCACGAGCCCCACCTTGAGGGCGGTCGCGGATGCGATGTCGATGACCCGGGTCTCGCCCGGGTGGATGAGCCACTTCTCAGGGGTCATGTCGTTCTCCTGGTTCGATGAACGCGATATATCGCGTGCTGTGACGATAACACGATATATCGCGTTTGCGTAAGCGCTGATCGAGAATCGGATGTCGCGGGCTTGACCTTGACGCGGCGTCAATCCCTACGCTCGAACCCGACGCCGACGGACATCCTCGCCGGCGCCGCACCCCGACGAACGGAGACCGCATGCGCAGCATCACGGACGTCACCCGCATCGCCGGCGTCACGAGCCGCACCCTGCGGCACTACGACGCGATCGGACTCCTGCCGGCGTCCTCGACAACCGCCGCCGGCTACCGCCTGTACGACGACGCCGCGCTCGTGCGCCTGCAGCGCATCCTGCTGCTGCGGGAGCTCGGGCTGCCGCTCTCCGACATCGCTGCCGCGCTCGACCGCGACGCCGACACGGCCACGGCGCTCGAGGTCCACCTCGACGCCATCGAACGCCGGCAGGAGCGGCTGCGGCGACAGGCGGCATCCGTCACCCACACCATCCACGCACTCCGGAGAGGAGAACGGCTCATGGCCGAGAACATGTTCGACGGGTTCGCCCACGAGGAGCACCGCGAGGAGGTCGAGCGGCGCTGGGGCGCGGATGCCTACGCCCGCAGCGACGCGTGGTGGCGCGGCATGAGCGCCGACGATCGCGCCGCGTGGCAGGAGCGCTCCCGCGCGCTGCAGTCCGACTGGCGCGCCGCGGCGATCGCCGGGGAGGATCCGTCCGGCGACGACGCGCAACGCCTCGCCGACCGTCACGTCGCCTGGCTGTGCGCGATTCCCGGCACGCCCGCGGGCGACGGCGGCGACGTACGCGCCTACGTGCGCGGCCTCGGCGACATGTACGTCGCCGATCCGCGTTTCGCCGCGAACTACGGCGGCGTCGACGGTGCGACGTTCGTGCGCGACGCGCTTCGCATGTGGGCCGATCGCGCCGACACGTGATGCCCGGACACAAAAGGATGCCGCGGCAGAAAGCCGCGGCATCCGCTCTCCTTGGGGGGACGGAGAGTCGACGGCGCGCGCACCCGAAACGCGCGACGTCCGGGGGAAGCGTCAGGCCTTGCGGCCGCCGATGACCCTCAGCAGGAATGCGATGAGCGCGATGACGCCCACGATCAGCGCGACCCACAGCAACCAGCTGAGGGCGGCGTTCAGTCCGCTGACGATCGCCACCACGATGGCGATGACGATGATGAGAACCAGGGCGATGTTCATGGATCCTCCGGTGGGTCGGCGCGAGGGGTCTCCTCGCAGAGGCGCACGACGGCGCACGCCCAGAGTGGCATCACGCCCCGCCCGCCGGCCCAGGCTTGACGACGCCCGCGCCCCGGTGCTAGCGCGGCCGTCGGCGGTGACGGATGCCGCGGCCGCGACCGGCAGCATCCCTCAGTCATACAGAAGGATCGGCGTGCGATACTGACCCCGATACAGACGTGTATCGGCCGGACTCCGGCATCCGTCAACGATCACGAAGGCCGACCGTGTCGCACCTCGCCGTCCTCAGCCTCAAGAACCGCGCTCTGATCGCCCTCGTCACCATCGTCGTGGCGATCTTCGGTGGCATCGCGCTCACGAGCCTCAAGCAGGAGCTCATCCCCTCCGTCGAGTTCCCGCAGCTCGCGATCGTCTCGAGCTACCCCGGGGCATCGCCCGAGGTCGTCTCGAACGATGTCTCGACCCCGATCGAGACGGCGATCCAGGGGGTGCCCGGTCTCGAGTCCTCGAGTGCGACCAGCACCGCCAACTCGTCGATCGTGCAGGCGTCGTTCACGTACGGCACCGACCTCACCACCGCCGAGCAGAAGGTCTCGCTCGCGATCGACCGCATCAAGAGCACGCTGCCCAGCGGCGTCGACCCGAGTGTGGTGACCGCGAGCGTGTCCGACTTCCCCGTCATCCAGGTCGCGGTGTCGGGATACTCCGACGAGGCGGCAGCCCAGGCGCGCCTCGAGTCGGTCATCGCGCCCAAGCTGCAGCAGCTTGCGGGTGTGAACGCCGCCCAGATCGTCGGCGGGCGGGCCCAGCAGGTCACGATCGTCCCCGATCCGGCAAAGCTCGCCGCACACGGCTACACGCAGACCGCCGTCAAGGACGCCCTGTCGCAGAACGGCATCCTCTTCCCCGGCGGAACGATCACCGAGGGCGACCAGACCCTCACGGTGCAGACCGGCACCAAACTGACGTCGGTCGATCAGATCACCGCACTCCCGCTCGTGCCCACGACCGCGCCGCAGCTGCTGAAGGGCGCTGTCACGATCGGCGACGTCGCCACCGTCACGCTCGGCCAGGCGCCGATCACCTCGATCTCCCGAGTGAACGGTGAGCCGTCCCTCACGATCGCGATCACGAAGCTCCCGTCCGCGAACACCGTCGACGTCTCCCGCGAGGTGCGCGACGCGCTGCCGGATCTCACCACCCAGCTCGGCGGCGGCTCGTTCACCGTCGTCTTCGATCAGGCGCCGTTCATCGAGCAGTCGATCCAGTCGCTCGCCGAAGAGGGACTGCTCGGACTCGTGTTCGCGGTCGTGGTGATCCTGCTGTTCCTGCTGTCGGTGCGCTCGACGCTCGTCACGGCCATCTCGATCCCGACGAGCGTGCTCATCACCTTCATCGGCATCCAGGCGTTCGGGTACTCGCTCAACATCCTGACCCTCGGTGCGCTGACGATCGCGATCGGCCGCGTCGTCGACGACTCCATCGTCGTCATCGAGAACATCAAACGTCACTACGTCGGCGATGCCGAGAAGCTCCCCTCGATCATCAAGGCGGTGCGCGAGGTCGCGACCGCGGTGAGCGCCTCGACGCTCACCACCGTGGCCGTCTTCCTGCCGATCGCCTTCGTCGGCGACATCACCGGCGAGCTGTTCCGCCCCTTCGCGCTCACGGTCACCCTGGCGATGGTCGCCTCGCTCTTCGTGGCGCTGACCATCGTGCCGGTGCTGGCGTACTGGTTCCTGCGGCCGGGCAAGCCCGTGACGGATGCCGCGGGCGCCCCGATCGACCCCGAGCACGTGGATGCCCCGCCCACCCGCCTGCAGAAGGCGTACCTGCCGATCATCCGCTGGACGCTGAGGCACTCCTGGGTGACACTGCTCATCGCCGTGCTCGTGCTGGTCGGCACCGGCGGGCTGGCGCCGCTCATGAAGATCAACTTCTTGGGCGACTCCGGTCAGAACACGCTCACGGTGACGCAGTCGCTCGGCAACGCGGCCAGCCTCGACTCCGAGGACGCCGCAGCGAAACAGGTCGAGCAGGCGCTGAAGGGCGTCAGCGGCGTCCAGACGGTGCAGACCTCGATCGGCTCGAGCGGGTCGTCGTTGCGCGACGCCTTCTCGGGCGGCGGGTCAGGCGTGACCTACTCGATCACCACCGACGCCTCGGTCGATCAGGTCGATCTGCGCACCCGCGTGGAGTCGACGCTGTCGGCGCTTCCGAACGTCGGCACCGTGCAGGTGCAGGCGTCGGGCGGCGGGTTCACGTCGAGCAACATCGAGATCGACATCACCGCACCGGATGAGTCCTCGCTGCAGCAGTCGAGCGACGCGCTCGTGAAGGCCGTGCAGGGGAAGGCGGGCATCGGTCAGATCTCCAGCAACCTGTCCGCCTCGCTGCCCTTCATCGCCGTCACGGTCGACCGTGCGAAGGCCGCCGCGGCCGGGCTCTCCGAGGTCGCGGTCGGGAGCATCGTCTCGAACACCATGCGTCCGCAGCAGGTCGGCACCGTCGAGCTGAACGGAACCGGCGTGAGTGTCTACCTGCAGGCGAGCGACGTGCCCACGACTGTCGATGCGCTCAAGGCGCTGCAGATCCCGACGGCGGCCGGCGAGGTGCGCCTCGACTCGCTCGCCACTGTCGCGCAGAGTCAGGGCCCGGTCTCGATCACGACCGACCGTGGCCAGCGCACCGCGGCGATCACCATCACGCCGTCGACCGACAACCTGGCGACAGCGACCGCGAGCGTCAACACCGCGCTCAAGGACACCGTGCTGCCCAGTGGCGCGACCGCCACGATCGGCGGTGTCGCCTCCGATCAGTCGTCGGCGTTCTCGCAGCTCGGGCTCGCGCTGCTCGCGGCGATCCTCATCGTCTACATCGTCATGGTCGCGACCTTCAAGTCGCTGCGTCAGCCGCTGCTGCTGCTGGTGTCGGTGCCGTTCGCCGCGACCGGTGCCATCATCCTGCAGGTCGTCACGGGCGTGCCGCTCGGTGTCGCGTCTCTCATCGGCGTGTTGATGCTCATCGGCATCGTCGTGACGAACGCGATCGTGCTCGTCGACCTCGTCAACCAGTACCGCGAGAAGGGTCTCTCGGCCCACGACGCCGTCATCGCCGGCGGCTCGCGGCGTCTGCGCCCGATCCTCATGACGGCGCTCGCGACGATCTTCGCGCTGACCCCGATGGCGCTCGGCATCACCGGGCACGGCGGGTTCATCTCGCAGCCGCTCGCGATCATCGTGATCGGCGGGCTCGTGTCGTCGACGCTTCTCACCCTGCTCGTGCTGCCGACGCTCTACAACCTCGTCGAGGGTGCCAAGGAGCGTCGTCAGGCGCGTCGGGCGGCGAAGACCTCGGCCGTGGCGGAGGCGAGCCCCGCGCACTGACCGGACGAGTGGCGCGGCGCCGGCTCCGGGAGGATGATCACCCCATGCAGTTCCTGGTGAACGTGGTCGACAGTCGCAGCTCGTCGGCGACGCCTGAGGAGATGGCCGCGATCGACGTCTTCAACCAGACGCTCGTCGACGGCGGCCACTGGGTGTTCGGGGCGGGCCTCGCGCATCCTGCGGCATCCGTTCTCATCGACGGTCGCGGCGCCGATCCGGTGCTCGTCGACGGACCTCTCGTCGAGGCGCCCGAGTGGACGTCGGGGTTCTGGATCATCGAGGCGGACGATGAGGATGCCGCGCGCACCCTGATGATCGAGGGTTCACGCGCGTGCAACCGCCGCCTCGAGCTGCGGCCGCTGCTCGGCCCGCCCGCGGACTGAGCGCGACGCGCCGAGCGCAGCAGCGGGCCGGCCGCAGCAGTCGGGACGACGCGGCTCTGCGCGCCGACCCGACTCCGTGCTCACGGTTCGAGCACGACCTTGCCGCGCAGGTGGCCCGCCTTCAGGTGCGCGTAGGCCGCTGTCACCTGATCGAGCGGGTACACCGAGTCGATCGGGAAGAGGATCTCGCCCGCGGCGATGCGGCCGGCGAGCTCGGCCAGGTCTTTATTGTCGGCTTTCGCGCCGCCGACGGAGGAGATGCCGTGCTGCGCCGCGAAGGAGTGCTCCGCGATCGTGTTGATGCGTCCGGTCGGCACGCCGAGCTCGACCGCGGCCTCGAGGGTCGCGCGACCCTGGTTGTCGAGCACCGCGTCGATGCCCTCGGGCGCGAGCTCGCGCAGACGCTCGACGAGTCCGTCGCCGTAGGCGACCGGCTCGATGCCGAGTTCGGTGAGGTAGCCGTGGTTGGCAGGGCTCGCCGTGCCGATCACGCGGGCTCCCGCGAGGCGGACCAGCTGCGCGGCGATGACGCCGACGCCGCCCGCGGCCGCCGAGACGAGCACGGTCTCGCCCGCCTGCGGTGCGACCTGACGGACGCTCGCCACAGCCGTGCGGCCGACGATGTCGAGTCCGCCGGCCTGCGCGACGGTGAGCCCGTCGGGGATCGGGATGACGCTGCCGGCGTCGACGACGACGTACTCGGCCTGCGCGAAGTAGCGGCTGCCGCCGAAGACCGCATCACCGACGGAGACCCCCGTGACACCCTCGCCGACCTGGTCGACGACACCGGCGTAGTCGTTGCCGTTGCCCGACGGCAGCACGATGTGGGCGCCATAGCCGCCCGGCTTGTCCTGCATCACCTCGATGATCTTCCAATCGACGGGGTTGAGTCCCGTCGCCTGCACCTTCACCCGCACCTGTCCGCCGTCCGCCTCGGGCGTGGGGATGTCCCGCACTTCGAGGTCGTCGGTGGTGCCCCAGCTCACGATCTGCACTGACTTCATGGGAGTTCCTTTCCGAGGAGGCCGCAACCGCGCGGCATCCATCGCCATTCCCCCGACGCGCGGGGTGTCGTCATCCGTGGTCACACGACGAGATCGATGCCCCAGACCAGTCGCCAGCTCTCACCGGGCGCCAGCCAGCGCAGCCCATCGCCCGAGTTGAGGGCGTCGGCGGGTGCCGTCATCGGCTCGATCGCGATCGCGACGGGGGTGCCGGGGAAACGGTCGGTGGTGAAGGCCTGCAGGTGGGTGAAGCCCTCGCCCGCCCAGAGGTCGACGGTGCGTCCGTCCGGGGCGCGCAGCAGCCCGTGGATGCGCCCCTCGTCGTCGCGCACCGGGTCGGCGTACGCGGTGTCGATGTCGAGGTCGCCGACCCGACGCGGCGTGCGCAGGTCGTGGGCGGCATCGACCGGGGCGGTACCGACGGGCAGCTTGCGGTCGTCGAGCAGATAGCGGGTCGCGGCGTCGATCTCGACGGTCAGGTCGGCGGTCGCGACATCCGAGATCTGCAGGTACGGATGCGTTCCGACGGCGACGGGCGCGTCCTCTCCGCCGACATTGGTGATCTCATGACGTACCTCGATGCCGCGCTCCGCGATGCGATACGTGACGCGCGTGTCGAGGTGGAACGGATAGCCGGTCTGGGGCACGACCGGTGCCCGCAGGGTGACGCTGTCCGGGGCGACCTCGTCGGCTGCATACGTGGCGAAGCGCAGCAGCCCGTGCGAGGCGTTGCCCAGCTGAGGCTCGGTGAGCGCGAGCTGGTAGCTGCGGTCGCGCTGGCTCCAGGCTCCGGCACGCACACGGTTCGGCCACGGCACCAGCACGACCCCGCACGCAGCGGGTGTGGGCAGCTCATCGGGGTAGCCGGGCACGAGATCGACGCCGTCGACCGTCACCGCGCGCAGCGCCGCGCCGACGGGGGCGATGGACGCCGAGACCGCGCCCCGACCGATGTGAAACGGGATGCCCGTGGCCGGCGCAGCACTCATGTCTTCAGCGTAATGCGACGTGCGCTAAGATAGAGGGTCGGCTTCGGACACCGCGTGACGCGGTTTTCTTTCTTGTGTGAGTCCTCGGGGCCGATGGTGTGCGCTATTCGGCGCTCATGACCACCATCACTTGAACGGCCCCCGGCCCACGTGCGCCCGGGATGCTCGGCATGAACCGAGCGCTGTTCTCGTGCGTTCAGACACGAGGAAGAAGAACTCACCATGCCCAAGAACAAGAAGCCCGCCGGCGGTCGTCCGGCGAAGAACTTCGACCCGCGCTACGGGTCGAAGACCGGGTTCCAGGACCGCAAGCGCCGCCCGGGCGAGAGCTCGAGCGCCACGGCCCGTCCCGGCTCCAAGAGCCCCAACCACCGCGGATATCGCGCCGACGAGCAGGCCGCCGAGGCGCCCAAGCGTCGCTGGAGCGCCCAGGAGAAGGCCGGCCGCGACGAGGCTCGCGGCATCCGTCAGCACGCCGCCGACGGCGGTCGCGGCTCGTACCGCGACGACCGTCGTTCCTTCGAGGACCGCGGCGAGCGTCGCCCTTACGGCGACCGCGACCAGCGTCCGTCGTACGGCGACCGCACCGATCGTCCCGCCCGCGGCGGAGAGCGTCCGTCGTACCGCGATCGCGGCGACCGCCCCGCGTACGGCGACCGCGGCGACCGTCCCTCCTTCGGCGACCGCGCCGAGCGTCGTCCGTACGGCGAGCGTTCCGAGCGTCCGTCGTACGGTGACCGGGCGGAGCGTCGTCCGGCGCGTGACCGTGACGACCGCCCGTCGTATCGCGACCGCGGCGAGCGTCCCGCGTACGGTCAGCGGTCCGAGCGTCCCGCATACGGCGACCGCGACCAGCGTCCGTCGTACGGTGACCGTGCCGAGCGTCGTCCGGCGCGTGACCGTGACGAGCGTCCCGCGTACGGCGACCGCGGCGACCGGCCCTCCTTCGGCGATCGCGCCGAGCGTCGTCCGTACGGCGAGCGTTCCGAGCGTCCGTCGTACGGTGACCGGGCGGAGCGTCGTCCGGCTCGTGACCGTGACGACCGTCCGTCGTACCGCGACCGCGGCGACCGTCCCTCCTTCGGCGACCGCGACCGCCGCGACGACCGCGCCCCGCGCACGGGTGACCGCCGCGATGCCCGTCCCCGTCGTGACGACGCCCCGAACCGCGCCGACTGGAACGCGAAGCCTGCCCGCTTCGAGGAGCACGTCGACGTCGTGCACGAGCGTCTCGAGGCGCAGGCCGTCGAGGCCGAGACCGTCGAGGGTCAGGGTTTTGCCGAGCTCGGTCTCGGTCAGAACATCGTGAAGGCCCTCGCCGAGCTCGGCGCCGCCGCCCCGTTCGCGATCCAGGCGGCGACGATCGGCCCGATCCTCGCCGGCCGTGACGTGCTGGCCCGCGGTCGCACCGGCTCCGGCAAGACGATCGCGTTCGGCGCGCCGCTCGTCGAGTCGATCCTGCGCGCGCAGGCCGGCAGCAAGCGCGAGTACGGTCGCGCCCCCAAGGCGATCATCCTCGCGCCGACGCGCGAGCTGGCGCTGCAGATCGACCGCACCGTGCAGCCGATCGCCCGCAGCGTCGGCCTGTTCACCACGCAGATCTACGGCGGCGTCCCGCAGGCCCGTCAGGTCGGCGCGCTGAAGAAGGGCGTCGACATCATCATCGGCACCCCGGGCCGCATCGAGGACCTCATCGAGCAGGGTCGTCTCGACCTCTCGGAGGTGAGCATCGCGGTGCTCGACGAGGCCGACCACATGTGCGAGCTCGGTTTCGTCGAGCCGGTGCAGCGCATCCTGCGTCGCACCGCCGAGGGCAGTCAGAAGCTGCTCTTCTCGGCGACCCTCGACCGTGAGGTCGCGGCGCTCGTCGACGAGTTCCTCGTCGAGCCCGAGGTCTACGAGGTCGCCGGTGAGACGCAGGAGTCGGGCACGATCGACCACCGCGTGCTCGTGATCGACCACCGCGACAAGGCCGAGGTCGTCACCTCGCTCGTCGACCGTGAGGGCAAGACGCTCGTCTTCGCCCGCACCCGCGCCTACGCCGAGATGCTCGCCGAGAGCTTCGACGACGCCGGCATCCCGGCCGTCGCGCTGCACGGCGACCTCAACCAGGCCAAGCGCACCCGCAACCTGCAGCGTCTGACCGACGGCAAGGTGCGTGTGCTGGTGGCGACGGATGTCGCGGCCCGCGGCATCCACGTCGACGACATCGACCTCGTAGTGCAGGCCGACGCTCCCGACGAGTACAAGACCTACCTGCACCGCTCGGGCCGCACCGGACGCGCGGGTCGCAGCGGCACGGTCGTGACCCTCATCACCCGTCAGCGTCGTCGTCGCATGACGGAGATGCTCGAGCGCGCCGAGATCAACGCGCCCTTCGAGGATGCCCGCCCGGGCGACGACCTCATCGAGGAGCTCGCCGGTCGCCAGCTCGCCGAGGTCGACGCCTGATCCGATGACGCGGGCCCGAGCCGAGCCCCGTCGCCGCCTTCGCGGCCGTCCGTCAGAACAGACGGGCGGCCGCGGTCGTCTGTGGGGTGGGCACCGCGGAGGCGCCCGTCGTGCGCACCGCGGGCGGGGCGGATGCCGCGCCCCGACGGGTGCGCGTGGGCAGTTCGGTCTCATCCCGCCCGTCAAGTCGATGGGCGCGCAGCAGCGGACGCATCCGTCGCGCGAGCCATTGCCGGTAGGCGGCCGGGGTCGTCGCCGACACCCCGGGGAACAGCCCGCGGTACGACCCGACGAGGTCGGGCCTCTCCCGCGCGAGCCACGAGAAGAACCACGGCTTCACGCCCGGGCGCAGGTGCAGAGCGCCGTAGACGACGCGCGCCGCTCCCGCCTCACGGATACGCCGCAGCGCATCGTCGAGCTGGGCGATCGAGTCGGTGAGGTGGGGGAGCACGGGCATCAGGAACACCGTCGGGCGGAAGCCCGCGTCGGCGGCGGCGCGCACCGTCGCCAGGCGCGCGGCGGCCGTCGGGGTGCCGGGTTCGAGAGCGCTCTGCAGGGCGTCGTCGAACACGGCGATCGAGAACGCGAGTGATACGTCCACCTCGTCGTGCGCGGCGGCGAGCAGCGGGAGGTCGCGGCGCAGCAGCGTGCCCTTGGTGAGGATCGACAGCGGTGTGCCCGAGGAGGCGAGCGCGTCGATGATGCCCGGCATGAGCCGATAGCGCCCCTCCGCCCGCTGATACGGATCGGTGTTGGTGCCGAGGGCGACGTGCTCCCGGCCCCAGCTGCCGCGGCGCACCTCGGCGGCGAGCACCTCCGCGACGTTGATCTTCACGACGATCTGGGTGTCGAAGTCGCGACCGCCGTCGAGGTCGAGATACGTGTGCGTGCCGCGCGCGAAGCAGTAGACGCAGGCGTGACTGCACCCGCGGTAGGGGTTCACCGTCCAGTCGAACGGCATCGCGGATGCCCCCGGCACGTGGTTCAGCGCCGACTTGGCCAGCACCTCGTGGAAGGTGATGCCTGCGAACTCGGGAGTCGTGACGCTGCGCACGATGCCGCCATCGCGGTCGAGGCCCGCGAGGGCCGCGGCATCCGTCTCTCCGACGCGTTGACCGTTCCACCTCATGCGCACAGTCGAACAAAGCATCGATGTTAAGTCAAGTCTGGTGGGGCCCAATATCGTAAATAGATGAGGGGATGTGAAAGCGATGGGTCGCGGCCGCACGCAACGCGGCACACAATGGACTGATGGCCGACGCCCCGCGGATCTCCGCGCTCCGATGGACCGTCACGATCGGCCTGGTCGCGATCGTGGTGGCGTCGGCGTGCGCGTTCGCGGTGCTGCCGCGTCTCGTGGCGCCGCGACACGTGGCCGCTGCGCCTGCCGTCGCTGCCGCTCTCCCCGTCCCGGCACTCACGTCGACGCCCAACCCGGCGCCGCAGCCCTGCGACGACCCGGCGGTCACCGCGGCGCTCGCCGCGCGTGACGACGAGGCCGTCATCACGGCCGTGGGCGGTGGTGCCGCGTTCCGCGACGCCGTGGTCTCCGGAGACGCCCCCTGCATCACCCTCGCCGACGCGAACCACGTCTGGGTCGTCGTCGACAAGGCGCGCCCGCTCGAGCCGCTGTCCTTCGCGCCGGCCGCGCTCGCCAAGGTCGGTGTGCGCCTCGTGAACGGGGCAGGTCAACTGCAGCCGTCCGCCGCTGCCGCCCTCACCACGATGTCGGATGCCGCGGCCGCTGCGGGCGTGGGCGGCCTCGGGGTGGTGAGCGGCTACCGGTCGTACCAGACGCAGGTGAGCACGTACGCGTCGAATGTCGCGAACGGCGGCAAGGCGGCTGCCGATGCGACGAGCGCTCATCCCGGATACAGCGAGCACCAGACCGGGTTCGCGACGGACGTCGTCTCGTGCACCTCTGCCGGATGCGGCACGATGGACGGCTTCGGCACGTCGGCGGCCGGGAAATGGGTGGCCGAGAACGGCTGGCGCTACGGATTCATCGTGCGCTACGAGCCGGGGCAGACGGCGGTGTCGGGGTACGACTCCGAGCCCTGGCACCTGCGCTACATCGGGCCGCAGCTCGCGGCGGCGTACCATGACGGCGGGTTCCACACGCTCGAGGCGTTCTTCGGACTGCCCGCCGCGCCGAACTACCTCGGGTGACCGGTCCGGCCACCCGAGGCATCCGTCATCGCTCGTCGTGTCGATCGCGCCGCGCGGCTCGCGCCAGACGCGTTGCCTCTTCCGCTCGAATCGCGTCGGTCGACACTTCGGACGGACGCTCGCCCTCGTCCCACAGTCGATCCACCGCTGCGGCGGGGGATGTCGTTGCGGCGAGCGAGGCCTCGAGGGCACGCTCATAACGGTTCTGACGACGCTTGAGCCACAGTCCCGCGGTGACGAGCACGATCAGCACCGCGTAACACGTCGCCGCGAACGGATGCAGCACGAGATCGCCCATGTTGCCCTGGCTCAGCTGGAGCGCCTTGCGCAGCTGCTGCTCGCCCATCGGGCCGAGGATGAGGCCGACGATGAGGGGGGCCACCGGGTAGCCGAAGCGCCGCATGACATACCCGAGTGCCCCGACGATCAGAAGGATGAGCACGTCGATCGTCGAGAACCGCACCGCGTAGGCGCCGAGGGCGGCGAACGTCAGGATTCCGGCGTAGAGGTACGGACGGGGGATCTGCAGGAGCTTCACCCAGATGCCCGCGAGCGGCAGATTCAGCACCAGTAGCAGCACGTTGCCGATGTAGAGGCTCGCGATGAGCGCCCACACCAGGTCGCCCTGCGACTGGAAGAGCTGCGGCCCGGGCTGGATGCCGTACGACTGGAATGCCGTGATGATGATCGCGGCGGTCGCGGTCGTCGGAAGACCGAGTGTCAGGAGCGGGACGAGCACACCGGCGGCGGCGGCGTTGTTGGCTGCCTCGGGGCCGGCGACCCCTTCGATCGCCCCACGGCCGAACTGCTTCTTGTGGCGCGAGAAGCGCTTCTCGGTGGCGTACGACAGGAACGTGGCGACATCGGCGCCGCCCGCGGGGATCGTGCCGATCGGGAACCCGATCGCAGTGCCGCGCAGCCATGGCTTCCACGATCGGCGCCAGTCCTCGCGGGACATCCAGCTGCGCCATCCGCGAGTCACGGGGATGATCGGGATCGGCCCGCTGCGCAGTCTCGCTGCAACGTAGAGCGCCTCGCCGACTGCGAACAGCGCGACCGCGACGAGAACCACACTGATGCCGTCGGAGAGCGCAAGCATGCCCATCGTGTAGCGCGCCTGACCGGTGGTCTGCTCGGTGCCGACGAGGCCGATGAGCAGGCCGATGCCGAGAGAGGCGATGCCGCGGGAGACCGACGAACCCAGCAGCGCGCCTACCGTGATGAACGCCACGACGATGAGGGCCACGAAGTCGGCCGGCGCGAGGTTGACCGCGAAGCCGGCGATCACTGGTGCGAAGAGGGTCAGGAGGGCGGTCGCGATGGTGCCGGCGACGAATGAGCCGATGGCGGCAGTCGCGAGCGCTGCTGCTCCCCGACCGAGTTTGGCCATCTTGTTGCCTTCGATCGCCGTGATGACCGACGCCGACTCGCCCGGGGTGTTCAGCAGGATGCTCGTGGTCGAGCCGCCATACATGCCGCCGTAGTAGATGCCTGCGAACGTGATGATCGCGGCGGTGGGCGGCAGTGAGTACGTCAACGGCAGCAGGAGCGCCACCGTCATCGCCGGACCGATGCCGGGGAGTACGCCGACGGCAGTTCCGACGAGCACGCCGATGAACGCGAACAGCAGGTACTCGGGCTGGACGGCCGTGGCGAAGCCCTGCAGGAGGAGGGAGATGTTGTCCATGAGGTTCCTAGAAGAGGGGGCCGGGGCCGTACCAGGCGTCGAATGCCCAGCCGCGGGGGAGGAAGAGCCCGAGGCCCTCGCCGAACAGGATCTGGGTTGCGATGCCCAGAACGAGCCCGGCGGTGAGAGCGATCCACCACTTCTTGGCGCCGAGGCTGAGGGCTGCGCCGCCGAACAGAAGTGCTGCGGTGAGCCACCAGCCGAGAACGTCCAGCAGCAGAACGACGCCGACGAACAGCAGCACGAGCTTCGTGATCGTCCACCAGTCGGTGCGGGCACTCGAATCGATGTCCTCGCCCTCCTCGCGCTGACCGAGGCGGCCGCGGAGCACGCCGAAGATGAGAGCGACGCCGGCACCGATGAGCAGCGCCGACACGAGGAACGGGAAGACGCGCGGGCCCACCTGGGCGCCGGCGGGGGTGCGGATCGCAAAGGCGCCGATCAGCGCGTAGAGGCCGAGGCCGAACACCAGCGCCGCGAACACGAGCTCCCCGATGCGATCCCCGCTCCACCTCCGGGGCGGCGACGCCGCCCCGGAGGTGGGAGTGATGTCCGTCGTCACGACGTGAGCCCGATGTTCTTCAGCGTCGACTGCACGTCGGAGATGTTGGCGGTGAGGAATGTCGAGAGCTCATCCCCGGTGAGGAACGCGTCCGTCCAGCCCTTGTCCTTGAGCGTCGCCTGCCACGCAGCCGATGCGTGCATGCGGGTGATCAGGTCGACCAGTTGCTGCTTCTGCTCGGCGCTGATACCGCCCGGTGCGAGAAGCCCGCGCCAGTTCGTGTAGACGACGTCGTAGCCCTGCGAGGTCATGGTGGGCGCCGAAGGGATCAGGGCCGCCGGAGCGTCACTGGACACCGCGAGGGCGCGCAGGTCACCCGAGGTGACGTACTCGGCGAATTCGCCGACGCCGGAGATGCCGGCCGACGCGTTCTTGCCGAGAAGCAGCGACACCGCTTCACCGCCGCCGGAGTTGGGCACATAGTTGAGCTTCTCGGTGATGCCCGCCCCGTCGAGGCCTGCGGACTCGAGCAGCAGCCCCGCGAGGATGTGGTCGGCGCCACCGGCGGAGCCGCCGGTGATGGTGATCTTCTGCCCATCGGCGAGCACCGCGTCGACCAACTCCTTGAGCGTCTGGTACGGCGAATCCTTGGGCACGACGACCACCAGGGGCTCGTCGGTCAGCCGGGCGATCGGTGTCGTGTCCTCGAGTCGGTTCTGCGCCGAGTTCGTCTCCACCGCGCCCACCATGACCAGGCCCGTGACCATGAGGGTGTACGGGTTGCGCTCATTCGCGAGCGAGGCGAGGCCGACCGTGCCTCCGGCGCCGCCCACGTTGTTGACCGGAGCGGCGCCGACCAGCTTGTCGCCGGTGAGAGTCGACGAGATCGCGCGACCGGTCTGGTCCCAGCCGCCGCCAGGATCGGCGGGAACGATGATCTGCACAGATGACGGTCCGGCTGCAGAGCCGCCGCTCGATGCCTGCGGATGGCAGGCCGTCAAGCTGAGGGCGACCGCCGCGAGCAGGGCGGCGGTGGCGAAGCGTGTACGCATGTGAGGTCGACTCTCCTTCGAGTACGGGGATGCGCCGTCGCATCCCCTCAATGCCACCCGACGTTAGGGGGGTCGATGTGCTCGGGCGCGCTTGCGAAAGTAAGCGAGGGTTCGGAAAGTATTGGTCTCGTGCGCGCCGCCGTCAGCGCCGCCCAACGGGCAGAATGTCCTCCATGCGCCGAGCAATGTCGCTGAGGCTGCAGTTGCTTCTGCTGCAGGCCGCCATCGTGTGCGTGGTGACGGTCGCGACGGGCGCGGTCGCCATCAGCGTGCAGGAACTGGCCATCAGAGACGCCCATCGTGAGCGCATGGTCGGCGTCGCTCAATCGATCGCCCGTTTGCCCTCGATCCATGACGCCCTCGACTCGCCGAATCCGAGCGCGAAGATCCAGCCGATCGCCGAGGTGCTGCGCGAGTCCTCGCAGCTCGCCTATGTCGTCGTGACGGATGCCGCCGGCATTCGGCTGAGCCATCCGAACCCTGAGCGCATCGGCGAGAAGGTGTCGACCGATCCCTCGGTTCCGCTGTCCGGTGAGGTCTATGTCGGCACGCAGACCGGGACCCTCGGCGAGTCGTGGCGCGTGAAGGTCCCGATCTTTGACGACGCGCAGCGCGTGATCGGAACCGTGTCCGTCGGCATGCTGGAGTCGGCCCTCGCCGCGGACGTGCAGATCTGGCTGCCCTGGCTGCTGGTCGCGGTCGCCGGGTCGACGCTGGTCGGCGTGTTCGGAGCGGCTGGAGTCACCGCCCTCGTTCGCCGGCGCATCTTCCGGCTGGAGCCCCAGCAGATCGCCGAGCTCGTCGACAGCCGGGAGACGATGCTCCACCGTCTCAGTGAGGGTGTCGTCACCGTCGACAGCGACGGCCGTGTCTCGATGGCCAACGACGCCGCAGCACGACTGCTCAACGTCGACGATCTGGTCGGGCGCCCGCTCACCGAGGTGGTCGATGCGCCGATCCTCGCCGTGCTCGAGGAAGGCGAGCCCGACGGGCGACTCGTGCTGGCGGGCGAGCGGGCACTGATCGCCCGCGGCACCGGCACGATCGACGATGACGGCCGGCGCGTGGGCGGCACTCTGCTGCTGAGGGATCACACCGAGCTCCACGCGGCGCTGCGGGAGATGGATGGCACGCAGTCGCTCACCGACGGACTGCGCGCGCAGGCACACGAGTTCTCCAACTCCCTGCATGTCATCTCCGGACTGCTCGAGATCGGCCAGATCGATGAGGCTCGGGAGTTCGTCGCAAAGAGTCGCTCAGGCGGGGCGCTCGCCGTCGATGAGCCGGCCGCGAACCTCGGCGCGGAACTGGCGGCGCTGCTGTCGGTGAAGCTCGCGCAGGCGCGCGAGCGGGGGCTCGTGATGACGGTGGACGTCGAGGGGACGGTGCCGGGGGAGGCATCCGATGATCTGCGCACGGTGATCGGCAACCTCATCGACAACGCGTTCGACGCGTGTCGTGCCGAGGATCGCGTCGCGGTGGTCGTGCAGGCGGTGTCGGGCGAGGTGCGTGTGAGGGTGAACGATTCGGGCCCCGGCCTCGACGATGAGGTCGCTCGGCGCGCCTTCGACGAAGGGTTCAGCACGAAGGATGTCGCCGGTCGCCGCCGCGGCATCGGCCTCGCTCTCGTCGCGCGGGTCGCGCGGCGTCGCGGTGGCGGGGCCCGGGTGTCGCGGTCTCCCTGGGGCGGGGCGTGCTTCGAGGTCGAGCTACGGGTGCCGATGGCGGTGACCGCACGATGAACGTCCTCCGCGTGCTCATCGTCGACGATGTTCCGGCCGTCGCATCTCTGCACGCCCGGTTCGTGGACGCCCACGGCGGATGTCAGGTCGTGGGCACGGCTGCGACCGGTCCGGAAGCGGTGCGACTGGTGCGCGATCTCGCGCCCGATCTCGTGCTGCTCGACGTGTTCCTCCCCGGTTTCACCGGGCTCGAGGCCCTGCGGGTGCTGCGTTCCGACGGCACGATCGTGCAGCCGGAGGTCATCGCGGTGACGGCGGCCCGTGACGTCGACACCGTGCGAGCGGCTCGCATGCGCGGTGCTCGGCATTACCTGGTGAAGCCGTTCACGGCGGACGATCTTCATGCGCGTATCGACGATGTCCTTGCTGAGCGACGGGTGCCGCAGTCAATGCGCCCGGGGCTCGACCAGGATTCGGTCGATGCTCTGATGCGACCCGGCGCCAGGCGGCAGCTGCCCAAGGGTTTGAGTGCTCCGACGCTCCTCGTCGTGCGCAGTGCGCTCGCCGAGGCGGGCGAGGCGAGCGCTGCCGAAATCGCGGACCTCGCGGGACTCTCTCGCGTCAGCTGTCGGCGCTACCTCGAGCACCTCGCCGACTCGGGCACCGCGACCCGGTCACTTGACTACGGCACTGCCGGTCGCCCTCGAACGCGGTACCGGATCGCCGCGGAATCCCGCTGCTCCGGCCCGGTTGCGGCATCCCCACAACGCTGACACCGAGTTCCGCAGACGGTGACATGCAATTCCACAATGCCCTGGCCTGCGGCCCGCCTCGCGACCTAGGATCGCAGGGGCGGCGTGGCCACGAGCGCAGCCGCGAGCGGGTATCCCGCCGAAGCGAAGACGGAAGGACTGCGCACATGGAGCGCGACATCTACGACGAGGACCACGAGGCGTTCCGCGACGTCGTCAAGGAGTTCCTCAAGCGGTACGCGACGAACGAGAAGCGCGTGCAGTGGGAGAAGGACGGCGAGATCGACCGCGCGACCATGCTGGCCGCGGGTGAGGCGGGCATCATCGGCCTGTCGGTGCCGGAGGAGTTCGGCGGCGCCGGCATGCTGCAGGACTACCGCTTCCGCTCGATTGTGCTCGAGGAGACGATCGGCGTCGGACAGGGCTCGCTTGCCGGTGCGTTCGGCATCCAGGACGACCTGGCGGTTCCGTACCTCGTGCACATGGGCACCCAGGAGCAGAAGGAGAAGTGGCTCCCGCGCATGGCCACCGGCGAGGTGCTCGGTGCGCTTGCGATGACCGAGCCCGGCGCGGGCAGCGACCTGCGCGGCATCAAGACCACCGCGAAGAAGGTCGACGGCGGCTACATCGTCAACGGCGCCAAGACCTTCATCTCCTCGGGCAAGACCGCGGACATCGTCGTCACGTTCGTGAAGACCGGTGAGGGCAACCGTCCCGAGGCCTTCAGCCTGCTGATCCTCGAGAGCGGCATGGAGGGCTTCGACCACGGCAAGAAGCTCGAGAAGATGGGCTTCCACGGGTGGGACACCGCCGAACTCTCGTTCAGCGACGTCTTCGTGCCCGACGAGAACCTCATCGGCGGCAAGGAGGGCCTCGGCTTCATCCAGCTCATGATGAACCTGCCTCTCGAGCGCCTCTCGATCGGTGTCGCGGCGGCCGCCGCGGGCGAGGCCGCGTTCGTCTGGACGCGCGACTACACGCTCAGCCGTGAGGCGTTCGGCCAGTCGATCTCCGACTTCCAGAACACCCGGTTCCGTCTCGCCGACATGGCCACGACCGTCGATGTGATGTGGGCGTACATCGACCGCGCGATGCTGCTCTACAAGGACAAGAAGCTCACGGCCGAGGAGGCCGCGAAGGTGAAGTTCTGGGCGACCGACCGCGAGTGGGAGCTGCTCGATCTCGGCGTGCAGCTGCACGGCGGCTACGGCTACATCACCGAGTACCCGATCGCCCGGGCGTTCCTCGACGCGCGCGTGCACCGCATCTACGGCGGCACGAACGAGATCATGCGCGACATCGTGTCGCGTCAGATCGTCGGCAAGCGCTGACGCTCGGCACGAGGGGGACGGGGCGGATGCCTCGTCCCCCTCGTCATGCGCGGGCAGGAGCCGCCGCCCCGCGGCGTGGGTCTCGGGTCAGGATGCGGCGACGACGACGAAGACCGCGACGGTGAGCACCCAGCCCCCGGCGACCACGGCGGTGTCGAGGCGATGCCAGCGTGCGACCCGCGGCTCGGTGCGAGTCGCGTGGGCGCCGAACGCGCGCGCGTCCATCGCGAGCGCCACGCGTTCCGCGTGGCGGATGGCCCCGGCCAGCAGCGGCACCGCGTAGCCGAATCCCCGCGCGAGCGCGGTGAACGGGCCGGGGGGCGCGGCATCCCTCACCCGGTGCGCGCGCCGGATGACGTCGAGCTCGCGCGCGAACCGGGGCACGAAACGCAGCGCGGCGAGGGCGGCGTAGCCGACGCGGTAGGGCACGCGCAGGTGCTGCACGAGCGCCCGCACGAGGTCCGGTCCGTCGGCCGCCGAGCCCGCGGCGAACAGCAGCGCGGTGATGGCCGCCAGCCGCAGTGCCGTGGCCGCCCCGACGGTGAGCGCGCCGACGGTGAGGTCGCGCCCGGCGATGCCCACCGCGACGCGGGTGTCGGCGACCGTGGCGGGGTCGACCCACAGCGCGAACAGCAGCGCGAGCGCGACGATCGCGACCGGCAGCGCCAGCACGAGCAGAGCGAGCACGCGTGCCGACACGCGCGAGACGATCAGCGCGAGCGCCAGCCCGATGCCGAGGAACACCAGCGGCACCACCAGGTCGCGCGTGAACACGAGCCCGATCGAGGCCGGGATCACCGCGGCGAACAGTGTCAGCGGATCGAGTCCGAGACGCGTGCGGATCACCGTCGGTGCCGACGCGTCGATGGGAGTGGCGGTGGTCATCCGGCCACCGTCGTTCCCCGCACGGCGTCGAGGTCGGCGAGCCGCATCACACCCGACAGCGCCGGCTGGCCAGGCAGATCGGCGAACGCGACCCGCAACGGCGGCACCCGTAGCCGCGCACGCCGCACGAGCGGTTCGTCGGCGAACAGCACGGCGGGGGAGGCATCCGCGATCACCCGGCCGCGCTCGATCACGAGCACCCGCTCGGCGTGCTCGGCGACCACCTGCATGTCGTGCGTCACCACGACGACCGTCGTGCCCTGCGCGTGCAGGTCGCCCAGCAGGCGCAGCAGCTCATCGGCGCGGGCGCGATCCTGCCCGTAGGTCGGCTCGTCGAGCACCAGCACGTCGGCGCCCCCGATGAGCGCGGTCGCGACGGACAGGCGCCGCTTCTGGCCCCCCGACAGCAGAAACGGATGCCGCGTCGCGTGCGCCGTCAGATCGAACCGCTCGAGCATGGCGTCGACCCGCTCGGCGACCTCGGCGGCCGAGCGCCCGCGCAGGCTGTGCGCGAGTTCCTCCCGCACCGTCGGTGCCACGAACTGATGCTCGGGGTTCTGGAACACGAAGCCGATGCGCCGGGTGGTGCGTCGGCGCGCGACGTCCGCACCCCGCACGTGGACGGTGCCGCGCGGCGTGCGTCGCACGCCCGCGATCGCCTGCGCGAGCGTCGTCTTGCCGGCGCCGTTGGGGCCGACGATCGCGACGAACTCGCCCGCGGCGATCGTGAGGGAGACGTCGTGCAGCACCTCGTCGCGCCCGTGGCGCAGCGTGAGTCCCGACACTTCGACGGCGTTCGCGGCGGGAGCGGTCGTGGAAGCGTCGGCCGGCGTGCGCGCTGCAGACGACGACGGTGCGTCGGCCGTCGCATCGATCGGCGGGGCCGCCGCGACGGCGGCGCGCAGCTCGGCGGCGGTCAGCGGCATCCGCTCGATCGGCACCCCGGCGCGCTGCAGCCGCAGGGCCGCCAGGGTGACCGCGGGAAGCCAGACACCGAGGGCATCGAGCTCGGCGGCGCGGGCGCGCAGCACGTCGTCGACCGAGCCGTCGGCGACCGTGCGACCGGTGGCATCGAGCACGACCACGCGGTGGGCCACCTCGACCAGCTCGTCGAGATCGTGCTCGATCACGACGATCGCGTGATCGCCGGCCGACGCCAGGTCGCGCAGGGCGGCAAACACCTCGGCGGCGCCGGCCGGATCGAGGTTCGCGGTCGGCTCGTCGAGCACGATCGCGGGGGTGCCCATTGCGAGGGCCGCGGCGATCGCGAGCCGCTGCCGACCGCCTCCGGAGAGGATGTCGGGGTCGTCGTCACGGCGCTCCCA
Organism: Microbacterium sp. SCN 71-21; assembly: GCF_001725695.1. Lineage (NCBI taxonomy): Bacteria > Bacillati > Actinomycetota > Actinomycetes > Micrococcales > Microbacteriaceae > Microbacterium > Microbacterium sp. SCN 71-21. The sequence continues at coordinate 6,158 of NZ_MEGA01000013.1, read as the reverse complement.
CAGGTCGAGTCGCCGCAGGGCCGTCTCGACGCGCGTCGCGATCTCGGCGAGCGGGACGCGCAGGTTCTCGGGGCCGAAGGCGACCTCGTCGCGCACGCGGGCGGTCACGATCTGCGCATCCGGGTCCTGGAAGACCAGCGCGACCCGCGACGACAGCTCGGCGACGGTCGACGCGGATGCCGCGGCATCCCCGATCACGACGTCCCCCGTCACCTCGGCGTCGAGGTGGTGCGGGATGAGTCCGTTGAGGGTGAGCGCGAACGTCGACTTTCCCGACCCGCTCGGCCCGAGCAGCAGCACCACCTCGCCAGGGTGAGCGCTCAAGCTCGCGCCCGCGGGCACCGGCGTGTCGGCGTCGATGTGGCGCACGGCGACGCCGTTCGCGTGGATGACGGGAGCAGGGGACACGAGACCTCGACCGACGGAAGTGAGCATCACCTAACCTACCCGGCTGTCCGCGGGAGGATCCTGTCAGCGACGGGCGGCGACTCCCGCGCTGCGCAGCCGGGCGCCGACGGCGAGACCGACGGCCGTCCACGCGACGGGGCCGAGCACGCTGATCGTGAGGTACGCCGCCTGAACCCACGGCGCGAAGCTCCCGAGGTCGACGATGAGCGCGACGACGACGGCGATGATCGCACCGACGATGACCGCGGACACGAAGAAGCGCCATGGAGCCCACGACCGGTACCGGGTGAGGGCGGCGACGCCCTCCTGGATGCCGCCGATGAGCAGGGCGGTGCCGATGTAGCGACCCGCCCACTGCGGGCTGGTGGCGCTGGCGACGAGCGCCGCGAGCACGTGCGCGAGCAGCGCCACCCAGGGCAGCCGCACGACCTCCTGCGCGATGATGCCGGGCAGCACGTGCACGCCGAGCACCAGGCCGTAGAGCATCGGTGCGGTCGCGATGACGATCGGGGTGATCCATCCGGCGATGCCCCCGAGGAGCCCGGTGGCGACGCCGATCGCGGCGCAGATCAGCAGGACACGGGTGGAGAGGGCGGATGGTCGGGCGGCCACGTGCTCAGCGTAGCGACGCGTTCTCGTGAGAGTTCTCTCATGAACCGTGGATATGTGTTCGTTGAGAATTCGCTGTGAGGTACCTTCGGGCCCACGCGGCCTCCGGGCCGTGGCACGTGTTCCGACATCCCCCCACGAATGGAGCGCAGTACATGGCACACCTCCGCCTGAAAGCTGCGGCGGCCGTCACCCTGGCCGCACTGATCGTCAGCGGCTCGGCCGCGGCGAGCACCGCAGCCGAGCCCGGCCCCGCCGCGCCCACCCCTCTCGATCTGCCCGGCGGCCGCTACATCGTGCTGCTCGACGAGAAGCCCGTCGCCACCTACGAAGGGGGCGAGCCCGGCCTCGCCCCCACCAAGGCGAAGGAGGGCGAACGGCTCGACGCGGCCTCACCGCAGGCGAAGCAGTACTCGAGGTTCCTCCAGAACCGGCAGAAGGATGTCGCCTCCAGCGCCGGAGTGACACCCGACACGACCTACCAGATCACCCTCAACGGCTTCAGCGCGAACCTCAGCGGCGCGCAGGCGTCGAAGCTCAAGGGCACGAAGGGGGTGCTCGGCGTCTACGCCGACGAAGTGCGGCATCCCGATGCCGTCCCGTCGACCCAGTTCCTCGGTCTCGAGGGCGCGGGCGGAGTGTGGGAGGGCGTCGGCGGCATCGACAAGGCCGGCGCGGGCATCGTCGTCGGCGTCGTCGACACCGGCATCTCGCCCGAGAACCCGTCGTTCGCGGGCGACCCGCTGTCGACGACCCCGAGTGACACGCAGCCCTACCTCGCCGCCGGCACCGACGCCGACGGCGCCGCCGTCACGCAGGTGGTCTACAAGAAGTCCGACGGCGGAGAGTTCCGCAGCACGGTCGTCGACAAGCCGGGAGCCGGCAAGGACGCCTGGAGTGCCGAGCAGTACTCGACCAAGCTCGTCGGCGCGCAGTACTTCAGCGAGGGCGCCGCCGCCACCGGGTTCTCGTTCGCCTACGACTACCTGTCGCCGCGCGACGGTGCCGGTCACGGCTCCCACACGGCCTCGACCGCTGCGGGCAACAACGGGGTCGACGCGACCGTGGAGGGCGTCGCCTTCGGCGCGATCTCGGGTGTCGCCCCGGCCGCCAAGGTCGCCGCCTACAAGGCCTGCTACGACGGCCCCGATCCGCTCGTCACGACCGACGACATCTGCGCCCTGAGCGACCTGCTCGGCGCGATCGATCAGGCGACGGCCGACGGCGTCGACGTCATCAACTACTCGATCGGCGGCGGGTCGGCGACATCCGTGCTGCAGCCCGACGACATCTCGTTCTACAACGCGGCCGCCGCGGGCGTGTTCGTCTCGGTCAGCGCCGGCAATTCGGGACCGGATGCCTCGACCGCCGACCACGCGTCGCCCTGGTACACGACCGTCGCCGCCTCGACCATCCCGACCTGGGAGGGCACCGTCGAACTGCCGAACGGCTTCCAGAAGGCCGGCGCCTCGGTGAGTGTTCCGTTCGGTGAGCGGGTCACCGGCCCCGTCGTCTACTCCGGCGACGTGGCGCTCGCCGGTAACGCCAACGCACCGCTGTGCTACCTCGGCTCGCTCGACCCGGCGAAGGTCGCCGGCAAGATCGTCGTCTGCGACCGCGGTTCGAACGCCCGCGTCGAGAAGTCGCAGGCGGTCAAGGAGGCCGGCGGCATCGGCATGATCCTCGTGAACGTCACGCCGGGCTCGCTCGACAACGACTTCCACAGCGTGCCGACCGTGCACCTCCCCGACACCGATCGCACGGCTCTGCTCGACTACGTGCGCGGCACGGCGGACGCGACGGCGACCCTGATCGGCGAGAACGTGACCGGCGTCGAGACACCCACCCCGCAGGTGGCCGGATTCTCGAGCCGCGGCCCGATGCTCGCCGACGGCAGCGACGTCATCAAGCCCGACATCTCGGCGCCCGGCGTCGCGATCCTCGCGGCCACGAACAACGCGCCGGGCGCCGACCCCACGTTCGGCATCCTGTCGGGCACGTCGATGGCGGCGCCCCACATCGCGGGGCTCGCGGCGCTCTACCTCGGTGAGCGACCGAACGCGACGCCCGCCGAGATCAAGTCGGCCATGATGACGACCGCCTACGACACGAAGGATGCCGCGGGCGCCGCGGTCACCGATCCGTTCACGCAGGGCGCCGGTCACGTCGACCCGACCGCGTACTTCTCGCCGAGCCTGCTGTACCTGAACGGACCGGCGGACTGGGCGGCCTACCTGCAGGGCCTCGGGCTGCACGACTTCGGCGTCTCGCCCATCGACGCGAGCGACCTCAACCTCGCCTCCATCGGGATCGGCTCGCTGGCCGGCTCGCAGACGGTGACCCGCACGATCACGGCCACCGAGGACGCCACGTTCACCGCGAACGTCGACCTCCCTGGCTTCGACGTCACGGTCGCGCCGTCGACGGTGAGCCTGAAGTCGGGCGAGAAGGCCGACGTGAAGATCACGGTGACCCGCACGGACGCCCCCGTCGAGAAGTGGACCCACGGGTTCCTGACGTGGACGGGTGGCACGCACGCCGCCCGCTCGCCGATCGCGGTGTACCCGGTCTCGGTCGATGCCCCGGCATCGGTGTCCGGCACAGGAATCTCGGGCACCGCCGACGTGACGGTGACCCCGGCGGTGACCGGCGACCTCGACCTCGCCGTCTCCGGCCTCGCCCCGGCGACTCTGCTGACCGACCCCGACCTGCCCGCCGTGCCCGGTCACTCCGGTGACCAGGACACCTTCTCGGAGGAGGACGGCCAGTACAACGCCTACATGGTGGTGGATGTCCCGCAGGGGTCGACGTATGCCCGGTTCGACGTCGACTCCTCGGATGACACCGGGTCCGACCTCGACCTGACGGTCTACCGGGTGGTGTCGCCGACCGACTGGCGCTACTACGAGAACTGGTCATCGGCGACGTCGTCGGCCGACGAGTCCGTCGCGCTCATCGCGCCGACGGCGGGCACCTACCTTGTGCAGGTCAACCGCTATGCCTTCACGTCGCCGTTCACGTGGGATGCGACGGCTGCGGTCGTCGGCGACGGCGCGGGTGTCGGCTCGCTGACCGCCTCGCCGGACCCGCTGCCGACGACGAGCGGGCAGCCCGCGACCTACACGCTCAGCTGGTCGGGGCTCGACGCGTCCACCCGCTACTTCGGGATCGTGCGCTACGGCGATTCGGCGGCGACGACGGTGCTCACGGTCGACAGCGGTGCGGCCGCTCCGGTCGCCACCGCCCCGCCGACCGTCACGGGCACGCCGAAGGTGGGCAGCACTCTCACCGCGACGGGCGGCACCTGGAATCCCGCGGACGTGACGCTCGCCTATCAGTGGCTGCGCGACGGCTCACCGATCGACGGCGCGACCGGCACGACGTACAAGGTCACCAAGGCCGACGCGGGCACGACGCTGTCGGTCAGGGTGACCGCGACTGCCGCCTCCTCGCCCAACGCCGGCACGGCGGACAGCGCCGGCGTCGTCGTGAAGGCGTCCTCGTCGCTGAGCGTCACCGTGAACCCGTACCTCGGGCGCACGTCGACCACCTTCGTGGTGAACCTCGCGGTGAAGCCGTCCCACGGTCCCGCGGCGACCGGCGCCGTCACGGTGTGGGTCGACGGCCGGAAGTACACGGCCGACCTCGCCGACGGGAAGGCGTCGATCACCCTGCCGAAGCAGTCCCGCGGTGTGCACGTGATCGTCGCCCAATACGGCGGCAGTGCGGTGCTCGACGGGTCGTTCGGGGCATCCGGGTTCCTGGTGTTCTGACACCCGACCAGGTGGACGAGGGCGTCTCGGCTCCGGCCGGGGCGCCCTCGGCGCTCGTCAGACCCGGCGGCGCCGGGTGGTGAGCCGAACACCCGGCAGCGGCGGGGCCGGGATCCGCTCATCGCCGTGGTCGACGACGCGGCCGAAGCGCTCGGCCCCCGCCTCCCAGGAGTCCCGGGCGGCGACGATCTCCTCGTGCGTGCGCGCGACGAAGTTCCACCACATCACGATGTCGTCCTCGAACGGCTCGCCACCGAGCAGGAACAGCGTCGCGCCGCCGTCGGTGCTCACCTCGATCTCGTCCCGGTCGGTGCCGAGGTAGATCAGGTCGCCCACCCCGAGCGACGCGGGGGTCGCCGGCGTCGTGTCGGTCTGCACGGCGAGATCGCCGTCGACGGCGAGCACAGCGTGCTCCCACGCGGCATCCACCGGCAACACGACCCGCGAGCCCGGCGCAAGATGCACCTCGGCGCCCACGAGCGGGCTGTAGGCGGTGGCCGGCGAGGTCACTCCGGCGAAGGACCCCATCACGACCAAGCCGACGGCGGGCTCCCCCACGGTCGCCGCGAGCGTCACTTCGGGTAGTCGTTCGTGACGTTCGAACGCGGCCTCGCCGTGCCGCCGCGCCTCGGGAAGCGCCACCCACAGCTGGAGTGCGTCGAGCGGGATCGGGCCGTCGCCCACCGAGTACTCCGAATGCGCGACGCCGGCGCCCGCGGTCATGAGGTTGAGCTGTCCGCGCGTGATGACCACGTCGCTCGAGACCGAGTCGCGGTGCCGCACGCGGCCCTCGAACGGCCACGTCACGGTCTGCAGCCCGATGTGCGGATGGGGTTCGACGCGCATCGTGGTCGTCTGCGGGCCGAATCGGTCGAGGAAGCACCATGCGCCGACCATCGGCAGATCACGCTGCGGCAGCGCTCGCGTGACGGTCATGCCGCGCACACCGCCGAGCGGAACATCGCGCGAGCCGAGCACCAGCGCGCGGGGTCCGACGCGTCGGACGGATGCCGCGACATCCGTCTCGTCGTCGGTCATGACCGCACCTCGGGCCATGCGATCACGAGACCGGCGACCTCCGTCTGCTCGAGGTAGCGCACCACGAACGGGCACAGCGGCACGATCGTGGTGCCGCGGGCGGCCTCGTCGGCCAGGGCCGCGCTCACGAGCACCGAGCCGAGTCCCCGACCGCCGAACGCCGGGTCGACCACCGTGTGCGGATAGACCGCGCGGCCGTCGTCGTCGATCTCGAACACCGTGAACCCCGCGATCGCGCCGTCGACGGTGACCTCGTACCGCCCGGCCTCATCGTTGCGCGTCACGGTGATCTGCTCGTCCTGCGGGGGCATGCGGCATCCTCTCGTCGAC
>NZ_MEGA01000012.1:56017-70579 GCF_001725695.1 Microbacterium sp. SCN 71-21 | reverse complement strand
GAGCGCGTCGCCCAGATCGTGACCTACGGCACGATCAAGGCGAAGCAGGCGCTCAAAGACGCCGGCCGGGTGCTGGGCTTCCCGTTCAGCATGGGGGAGAAGCTCACGAAGGCGATGCCGCCCGCGGTCATGGGCAAAGACATGCCGCTCGACGGCATGTTCAACAAGGAGCATCCGCGCTTCAAAGAGGCGAGCGAGTTCCGTGCGCTGATCGACACCGACACGGAAGCCAAGACGGTCTTCGACACGGCCGTCGGGCTCGAGAACCTGAAGCGTCAGTGGGGCGTGCACGCGGCGGGCGTCATCATGTCGTCCGAGCCCCTGATCGACATCATCCCGATCATGCGGCGCGAGCAGGACGGCCAGATCGTCACGCAGTTCGATTACCCCGCGTGCGAGTCCCTCGGGCTCATCAAGATGGACTTCCTGGGGCTGCGCAACCTCACGATCATCAACGACGCCCTCGACAACATCGCCGCCAACCGCGGCGTGCCGCTGGTTCTCGAAGAGCTCGGTCTCGACGATCCGGAGTCGTACGAGCTGCTCGCGCGCGGCGACACGCTCGGCGTGTTCCAGCTCGACGGCGGGCCGATGCGGTCGCTGCTGCGCCTCATGAAGCCCGACAACTTCGAAGACATCTCGGCCGTCATCGCGCTGTACCGGCCCGGACCGATGGGCGCGAACTCGCACACGAACTACGCGCTTCGCAAGAACGGTCTGCAGGAGATCACGCCGATCCATCGCGAGTTCGAGGAGTCGCTCGCCGAGATCCTGAGCACGTCTTACGGCCTGATCATCTATCAGGAGCAGGTCATGGCCATCGCGCAGAAGGTGGCCGGCTTCAGCCTCGGACAGGCCGACATCCTGCGCCGCGCGATGGGCAAGAAGAAGAAATCCGAGCTCGACAAGCAGTTCGAGGGCTTCCAGGCGGGCATGCACGCCAACGGCTATTCGGATGACGCGGTGCAGAAGCTCTGGGAGATCCTGCTCCCGTTCTCGGACTACGCGTTCAACAAGGCGCACTCGGCCGCCTACGGGCTCGTGTCCTACTGGACCGCGTACCTCAAGGCGCACTATCCGGCCGAGTACATGGCCGCCCTGCTCACGAGCGTCGGCGACTCGAAGGACAAGATGGCGCTCTACCTCAACGAGTGCCGTCGCATGGGAATCCGCGTGCTCCCGCCCGACGTCGGACAGTCGATCAACTACTTCGCGGCCGTCGGGGAGGACATCCGCTTCGGCCTCGGCGCGGTGCGCAACGTCGGCTCCAACGTCGTCGACGCGATCGTCCACGCCCGCCGCGACGTCGGCTTCACCTCGTTCCACGACTTCCTCGACAAGGTGCCTGTCCACGCGGCGAACAAGCGCACCGTCGAGTCGCTCATCAAGGCCGGCGCCTTCGACTCGATGGGCAATACCCGTCGCGCGCTGCTGGAGATCCACGAGGACGCTGTCGAGGCGGCCGTCGACATCAAGCGCAAGGAGGCCACGGGCGCCGTGGGCTTCGACTTCGACAGCCTCTACGACGAGGCCGAGGAGGCACTGCCCGCCAAGGTGCCCGAGCGCCCGGAGTGGACGAAGAAGGACAAGCTGGCCTTCGAGCGCGAGATGCTCGGACTGTACGTGTCCGACCACCCGCTCGCGGGCCTGGAGATCCCGCTCGCCAAGCACGCATCGATCGGCATCCACGATCTGCTCGCGTCCGAGGACATCGACGACGGCGCGCAGGTCACCGTGGCGGGTCTGGTGACGAGCGTGCAGCACCGCGTCGCGAAAGCCAGCGGCAACCCGTACGGCATGATCACCGTCGAGGACTTCAACGGCGAGGTCACGGTCATGTTCATGGGCAAGACCTACACCGAGTTCCAGAGCATGCTCCAAGCCGACGCGATCCTCGTGGTGCGGGGGCGCGTGTCACGGCGCGACGACGGGCTCAACCTTCACGCGCAGAGCGCGTTCCAGCCTGACCTCGGCGCCGTCGAGGCATCCGGCCCGCTCGTGCTCGTGCTGAACGAGCAGCGCGCGGGGGAGCGAGTGATCGGCGAGCTCGCCCAGACCCTGCGCCGTCACCCCGGAGACACCGAGGTGGTACTGAAACTGCACCGCGCCGGCACTGCGAAGGTGTTCGAGGTGCCGCATCCGGTCACTGTCACCGCCGACCTGTACGGCGAACTCAAGGGCCTGCTCGGACCGGGTTGCCTCGGGTGACCCTCGCCCGGTCCACGAGAAGACCGCGCGGATAGGATCGATCCGCCCGCACATCGAGGAGGTCCCGTGACCGACGCCGCCCCCACCGCGCCCGCAGACCGGCCCGACCCCAGCTCGCCCACGCGAGAGCCCGCGCCTACCGCGGTCGCAACGACCTCACCCGCACCGGTCGAGACGGGGGCAGCCGCACCGGATCGCTCGGAGTCGCTCGTCCCGGTCGCGTCGCCGATCGGTGTCGGGCCGTTTTCGGTGCGCGAGGTCGTGCTCGGGGGTGTCTGGTTCCTCGCGTTCGTGATCTCCTTCCTGCCCTATCTTCCGCCGCTGCCCTACCCGATCTGGGCGGTGGGCCTGGACTGGGTGCTGACCATCGCCGTTCCCACCGTGGCGGTCGGCCTCCTCGCGCTGCGGCGGCTCTCGCCGGGTGCGATCCGACGCGTCGGCTCGCTCGGCCTCGACCAGTTCGCCTCCGTGGCGTTCTCGATCTCGCTCGTCGCCTGGCTCGCCCAGCTCTGGAACGCCGCCGCTGTGGTGCGCACGTACGGCGGCGCACCATTTGCCCCCGTGATCTGGATCGAGATCGTGCTCGCCCTCGCGGGTGTCGCGCTGACAGTCGCGGCACCGCTGATCCCGTTCGCCAGGGACGATTTCCGGGGACGCGAGCGTGCCGACGCCCATCCGGCGGCCGCCCCCGTCCGGCCCGTCGCACCGCGCCCCGCACGGGTGGCGGTCGTCGCCCGGTCGGTCGCGACAGCCGAGACCGCCGCGCCGGTCGTCGCCTCACCCACCGTCGCGCCGGCCGTGGGTGTGGCCGCCCCCGAGCCGACGCCGAATGCCGTGCGCACGGGCCAGCCCTTCTGGGCGCTGCTCCCCGACGAGCGCACGGTGGTCGATGCCGAGGGTGCGCCCGTGTTCACCGTCGGTCCGGCCGCATGGGCGCTCGTGATCGAGGACCGCGACGGTGTCTTCGTCGTCCGACATGACGACGGCCGAGTCGGCTTCCTCCACGAGTCGGCGGGGGCTGTCCGCGGCTGATCCGCTCGTGCGACGGCGCGCCGGATAAGCTGGAGGGATGCTCCGCACCATCGACCTGCGCGGCCGGCACCTCGGCACCGCCGACCTGCTCGCCGCCGTGCCCCGCGCCACGGCCGCCCGCGCCGAGGCCCTCGCCGCGGCATCCGCTCTCGTCGAGGACGTCGCACACCGCGGTGAAGACGCGCTGCGGGAGCAGGCCGACCGGTTCGACGGGGTCACCGACCACGCGATCAGGGTTCCCGCCCACCACCTCACCGAGGCGCTCGATGGTCTCGAGACGCCCGTGCGATCGGCGCTGGAGATCGCGATCGCCCGTGTCCGCCGGGCATCGGCGGCTCAGATTCCCGCATCCTCGGCGGTCGAGCTGGGTGACGGTGCCGTGGTCGCCCAGCGCTGGCAGCCGGTCCGTCGCGTGGGTGTGTACGTTCCGGGCGGCAAAGCGGTCTACCCGTCGAGCGTCGTGATGAACGTCGTTCCCGCTCAGGTCGCCGGCGTCGGCGTCGTCGCGCTCGCCTCGCCCCCGCAGCGGGAGCACGGCGGGCGGGTGCACCCGGTCGTCCTGGCGGCCGCAGCTCTCCTCGGCGTCGACGAGGTCTATGCCATGGGCGGTGCCGGCGCGATCGGCGCCTTCGCGCACGGTGTCGCGACGCTCGACCTCGACCCGGTCGATGTGGTCACCGGGCCGGGCAACAACTTCGTCGCCGCCGCCAAGCGCGCGGTCGCCGGTCTTGTCGGTACCGATGCCGAGGCCGGCGCGACCGAGATCCTCATCGTCGCCGATGGCGACGCCGACGCCGACCTGGTGGCGGCCGACCTCGTCAGTCAGGCCGAGCACGATGAGCAGGCGTCCGCGGTGCTCGTCACCGACAGCGAGCCGCTCGCCGATGCCGTGCGCGACGCCGTTGAGCGTCGCGTCTCGGTCACGAAGCACGGCGATCGCGCCCGGGCAGCGCTGAACGGCGATCAGTCGGCGATCGTGCTGACCGACGGTCTCGAGCAGTCCACCGCGTTCAGCAACGCCTACGCGCCCGAACACCTCGAGCTGCACCTGGTCGCGCCGGATCCCACCGACTTCGTCAACGCGGGAGCGATATTCGTCGGCCCGTACTCACCGGTGAGCTTGGGTGACTACCTCGCCGGCTCGAACCATGTGCTTCCGACCGGGGGGCAGGCCCGCTACGCCGCCGGCCTGTCGGCGGCGACGTTCCTGCGCCCGCAGCAGGTCATCACCTACGATCGCGACGCGCTCGAGCAGGTGCGCTGGGGGATCGTCACCCTCGCCGATGCGGAGGATCTCCCCGCGCACGGTGAGGCCGTCGAGGCCCGCTTCGAGGCGTAGTCTGTCGCTGCCATGCACTGCCCGTTCTGCCGCCATCCCGACTCCCGGGTGATCGACTCGCGCACCAGCGACGACGGTCTCAGCATCCGTCGCCGCCGTCAGTGCCCGCAGTGCGGCGGTCGGTTCTCCACGATCGAGACGGCGAGCCTCAACGTCATCAAGCGATCCGGTGTCGTCGAGCCGTTCAGTCGCGAGAAAGTCATGTCGGGCGTGCGCAAGGCGTGCCAGGGGCGACCGGTCACCGAGGGCGACCTCGCGTTGCTGGCCCAGGCCGTCGAAGAGGCGGTGCGTCAGACGGGCGCCTCTCAGGTCGACACGAACGAGATCGGCCTCGCGATCCTCGGCCCGCTGCGCGAGCTCGACGAGGTCGCGTACCTGCGGTTCGCGAGCGTCTACCAGGCCTTCGAGTCGCTCGAGGACTTCGAGTCGTCTATCGCCGCGCTGCGCGCGGACCACGCGTCGCGCCCCGCGCCCCGCGCCGACTGACGGGGTCGCCGGCGGAGCGGCGCGCCCACCGCCGCCCGGTAGCCTGGAGGCGATGTACGCCTTCCTCTTCCGGCATCTGCTCACCCGCATGGACCCGGAGTCCGCCCACCACGCGGCGATGCTCGTGATCCGGGCCCTCGCGGTGCCGCCGCTGTCGTGGATCGCCCGCGCAGTCACCGCTCCGGTGCCCGAGCACGCGCGCGAGGTGCTGGGCCTCCGGTTCGATTCCCCGTTCGGCGTCGCCGCGGGCTTCGACAAGAACGGCACCGCCGCGCTCGGCCTGTTCGCCCTCGGGTTCGGGCATGTCGAGGTCGGCACCGCGACGGCCGTGCCGCAGCCCGGCAATCCGCGACCGCGCCTGTTCCGGCTCGTTGCCGACCGCGCGGTGATCAACCGCATGGGCTTCAACAATGACGGCGCTGCCGCCCTGGCGCGACGGCTGGAGAAGACCCGTCGCCGTCGCCGTCGCCCCGTGATCGGCGTCAACATCGGCAAGAGTCGCGTGGTCGCCGTCGAGGACGCCATCGGCGACTACGTCCGGAGCGCGACGCTGCTCGCCCCGCTCGCCGACTATCTCGTCGTCAACGTCTCGTCGCCGAACACGCCCGGGCTTCGCGGGCTGCAGGCGATCGACACGCTGCGCCCGCTGCTCGAGGCGGTTCGGGATGCCGCGGGCGCGGCGCCCGTGCTCGTCAAGATCGCGCCCGATCTCAGCGACGAGGACGCCCTCGGTATCGCCCGGCTCGCCGTCGACCTCGGACTGGCCGGCATCATCGCCACGAACACGACGATCTCCCGCGAGGGCCTGCGCACCGACCCGGCGATCGTCGCCGCGGCAGGAGACGGCGGGTTGTCCGGTGCCCCGATCGCCGAGCGCTCGCTCGCGCTCCTGCGCGTGATCCGCGGCGCCGTGCCGGCGTCGTTCGCCGTGATCTCCGTGGGCGGGGTGGAAACGGCGGACGACGTGCAGGCGCGTCTCGACGCCGGGGCCGACCTCGTCCAGGGGTACACGGCGTTCCTCTACCGCGGCCCGCTCTGGGCGCGGCAGATCAACCGCGCGCTGCCGCGGGCCGCGGCATCCGTCTGACGGGTCGTTCCGTCGCAGGAGGGATGCCGCGGGTGCGCGCGCTCAGGAGGGGTACTGACCGCGCTTGACCTGGGCCTTGGGCAGGCGCATGAAGCGCATCTGGATCGAGCGCATCGCTCCATACCAGCCGAGGCCCTTCTCGATGCGGTCGGCGCCGAACTTCCGGCGGGCCGCTCGCTTGATGCGCGCGGAGAGCACGACCATGTCGATGACGGCGAGGGCGACGAACGCCCACAGTGCGATGTAGGAGAAGAACTGCACGGTGGAGTTGTTGACGACCATCGCCAGCAGCACGAGCACCATCGCGGGAAGGATGAGCTCGCCGAGGTGCCATCCGGCGTCGACGTAGTCACGCACGAACCGACGCTGCGGGCCCTTGTCACGCACCGGCAGGTAGCGCTCGTCGCCGGCTGCCATGCCGACCCGCGCCTTCTCGCGCTGCACGGAGAGCTCCGCGCGGGCGCGGGCCTTCGCCTCCTTGGTGTCCGGCACGAGAGGGCGCTTGCGCGCGGCCTCCTGCTCGGCACGGGAGGGGGTCGGACGGCCCTTTCCGCTGACGGTGTCGTCGGAGTCCGCAGGGGCGTCCTTGGGTGCGGGGGCGGCGGGAGTCTTGGCCACGGTGATTCCTCGGGGTCGAACTGGGGTGTGCTTAAGATTACCCGCATGACCTCCGAGACCGCCCGACGTGATGCCCTCCGCGAATCGGTGGAAGGAGGCATCCCGGCAGCCCTCGCCGATCTCGGCGATCTGGTGCGCATCCCCTCGATCGCCTGGCCCGCGTTCGATCAGTCGCAGGTGCAGCGATCAGCGGACGCCGTGGCAGCCCTCGCGACCGGGACGGGGGTCTTCGACGACGTGCGCGTGGTGCGCGCAGCGATCCCCGGATCCGACGAGCTGGGCCAGCCGGCGGTGCTGGCCACGCGTGCCGCTCGCAACGGCCGACCGACGGTCCTGATGTACGCCCACCACGATGTGCAGCCGACCGGCGATGAGGCGCTCTGGGAGACGCCGCCGTTCGAACCCACGCTTCGAGACGGCCGGCTCTACGGACGGGGCGCCGCCGACGACAAGGCCGGTGTTCTCGTGCACATCGCCGCCGTCCGTGCACTGGCCGAGACGTTCGGCGACGACCTCGACCTCGGCCTCGCGCTGTTCGTCGAGGGCGAGGAGGAGTACGGCTCCCGCTCGTTCGCGCAGTTCCTGTCCGACAACAGGGAGGCGCTGGCCGCCGATGTGATCATCGTGGCCGATTCCGGGAACTGGGATCTCGCGACACCGGGGCTCACGGTCTCGTTGCGGGGCAACGCCCGCTTCACCCTCACCGTGCGCACACTCGACCACGCCTCGCACTCGGGGATGTTCGGGGGCGCGGTGCCGGACGCGACGATGGCCGCCGTCAAGCTCCTCGCGACGCTCTGGGACGATACCGGCGCGGTCGCGGTGCACGGGCTGTTCGAGCGCCACTCCGACACGCCCGAATACGCCGAGGCGACGCTTCGCGATGAAGCCGGTCTCCCGGCGGGGGTGCAGCCGGTCGGTACGGGCACGATCCTCAGTCGGATCTGGAACAAACCGTCGATCACCATCACGGGTATCGATGCGACATCCGTCGCGGCCGCCTCGAACACGCTCGCGCCGGAGATCTCGGTCGTCATCAGCGCACGGGTGGCTCCCGGCCAGGGCGCCCGCGAGGCCTACGAGGCGATCGAGGCCCATCTGCGCGCGCACGCGCCCTTCGGAGCAGAGCTCACCTTCGCCGACGTCGACTGCGGAAACGCGTTCCTGGTGGACACCTCCGGCTGGGCGGTCGGCGACGCGCGCGAGGCCTTGGCCGAAGGATACGGCGTCGAGCCGGTCGACATCGGCGTCGGCGGATCGATCCCCTTCATCGCGGACCTGGTCGAGACCTTCCCCGGCGCGCAGATCCTCGTGACAGGTGTCGAGGATCCCCACACCCGCGCCCACAGTCCCAACGAATCCCTGCACGTCGACACGTTCCGGCGCGCGGCGATCTCCGAGGCGCTGCTGCTGGCGAAGGTCGCGACGCGTACGAAGTGACGATTCCGCCCCGGATGCGGGCGGCCCGTCGTAGACTCGGACCAACAGCCCCCCGGGACCCTGTCGAGGAGAAGCCATGACCGATCTCGCAACGCCGACCGAAACGTCCGCCCAGGCGCACGGTGTCGTGCTCACCGACGCCGCCGCCGGCAAGGTGAAGAGCCTTCTCGACCAGGAGGGTCGCGACGACCTCCGTCTGCGGGTCGCCGTGCAGCCCGGTGGCTGCTCGGGCCTGATCTACCAGCTCTACTTCGATGAGCGCTATCTCGACGGCGACCAGACGGTCGACTTCGACGGCGTCGAAGTCATCGTCGACGACATGTCGGTGCCCTACCTCGACGGCGCGACCATCGACTTCAAGGACACCATCTCGGAGCAGGGTTTCACGATCGACAACCCCAACGCGTCCGGCTCGTGCGCATGCGGAGACAGCTTCCACTGAGCCCCCTCATAGAAACGGCGCGGCCCCTCGTCACAGACGAGCGAGGCCGCGCCGTTTCGTGTTGAGCGCTGGGCGCGTGGCCTGAATCCGGTGAGAGGTTGCCTTAGACTGAGGAAGCTTCATCCGTCTTCCGAAAGGTGCACCGTGCCTTCACACCGCCGCCTTCGCTGGGTGGCGATTCCCGTCGGGATCGCCGTGGCCGTCTCCCTCGCGGGATGCTCGCCCACCGAGCTTCACGGTTTCCTTCCCGGCTTCACGGAAGACGGCACACCGGCCACCAACCACACCGACATGGTGGCGGCGCTCTGGGTGAACTCCTGGATCGTGCTGCTCGCGGTCGGCATCATCACGTGGGGCCTGATGCTGTGGGCGATCATCGCCTACCGCCGACGCAAGGGGCAGACCGGCCTCCCGGTGCAGCTGCGGTACAACATGCCGATCGAGATCTTCTACACGATCGTGCCGCTCATCCTCGTGCTGGGCTTCTTCGCCTTCACGGCGCGTGACCAGAACATCCTCGAGACGCAGTACGACAACCCGCAGGTGTCGATCACGGCGATCGGCAAGCAGTGGGCGTGGGACTTCCAGTACGACGGCTCCGACCCGAAGGGTGCCGACGACGTCTGGACGATGGGCATCCAGGCCCAACCCGACGCGCAGGGGAACATCGACCAGTCGCAGCTGCCGACCCTCTACCTCCCGGTCAACGAGACGGTGAAGATCACCCTCCAGTCGCGCGACGTCATCCACTCGTTCTGGATCGTCGACTTCCTCTACAAGAAGGACCTCTTCATCGGCAAGGACAACTCGTGGTCCTTCACTCCGACGCGCGAGGGCACCTACGCGGGGAAGTGCGCGGAGCTCTGCGGCGAGTACCACTCGATGATGCTCTTCAACGTCAAGGTCGTCAGCCAGTCCGAGTACCAGACCTACCTGGCCTCGCTGAAGACCAAGGGTCAGACGGGCCCGATCGATGCGGCGTACGACCGCCTCAACAACCTGCCGGGCACCGGCGCTTCGAGCGAGGGGAACAACTGAGATGGCGACGACGCTTCCGCTCCAGGAGCAGGGTGCACCCCGCGCCCGCACCCTCCCTCCCCGCCAGGCGGCGCTGCTGAGCAGCTCCCGCGTGGAGGAGAAGGGCAACATCATCGTCAAGTGGGTCACCTCCACTGACCACAAGACCATCGGGTACATGTACCTGATCTCGTCGTTCATCTTCTTCCTGCTCGGCGGCGTGATGGCCCTCATCATCCGCGCCGAGCTGTTCGAGCCGGGCATGCAGATCCTTCCGACGAAGGAGCAGTACAACCAGCTCTTCACGATGCACGGCACGATCATGCTGCTGATGTTCGCGACGCCGCTGTTCGCGGGCTTCGCGAACGCGCTGCTGCCGCTGCAGATCGGCGCTCCCGACGTCGCCTTCCCGCGTCTGAACGCGTTCGCCTTCTGGCTGTTCCTGTTCGGCTCCACGATCGCCGTCAGCGGCTTCCTGACGCCGGCGGGTGCGGCATCCTTCGGATGGTTCGCCTATCAACCGCTCGCGAGTGCCTCGTTCACGCCCGGAGCCGGTGGAAATCTCTGGATGCTGGGGCTCGGCCTCAGCGGTTTCGGAACCATCCTCGGCGCGGTGAACTTCATCACCACGGTGATCACGATGCGTGCCCCGGGCATGACGATGTGGCGCATGCCGATCTTCTCCTGGAACGCGCTGATCACGAGCATCCTCGTGCTCATCGCGTTCCCCGTGCTCGCGGCCGCGATGCTCGCCGCCGCCGCCGACCGCGTGCTCGGCGCGCACATCTACGATCCCCACAACGGCGGCGTGCTGCTGTGGCAGCACCTGTTCTGGTTCTTCGGACACCCCGAGGTCTACATCATCGCGCTGCCGTTCTTCGGCATCGTCTCGGAGATCTTCCCCGCGTTCAGCCGCAAGCCGATCTTCGGGTACAAGACGCTGATCTACGCGACCATCTCGATCGCGGCGCTGTCGGTCGCGGTGTGGGCGCACCACATGTACGTCACCGGTTCCGTGCTGCTGCCGTTCTTCGCGCTGATGACGATGCTCATCGCGGTGCCGACGGGTGTGAAGATCTTCAACTGGATCGGCACGATCTGGCGCGGCTCAGTGACGTTCGAGACGCCGATGGTGTTCTCGCTCGGCTTCCTCGTCACGTTCGTGTTCGGCGGCCTGACCGGAGTCATCCTCGCGTCGCCGCCGGCACTTCCACTACGTCGTGTTCGGCACGGTCGTGTTCGCGATGTTCGCCGGCTTCTACTTCTGGTGGCCGAAGTGGACGGGCAAGATGCTCAACGAGCGCCTCGGGTACGTGCACTTCTGGCTGCTGTTCATCGGCTTCCACACCACGTTCCTCATCCAGCACTGGCTGGGCGTCGACGGGATGCCGCGTCGCTACGCCGACTACTCGGCTGCCGACGGATGGACGTGGGAGAACCAGCTCTCCACGATCGGCTCGATGATCCTCGCCGTCTCCATGATCCCGTTCCTCCTGAACGTCTGGATCACGGCGCGCAAGGCTCCGCGAGTGACCGTCAACGACCCGTGGGGCTACGGAGCGTCGCTCGAGTGGGCGACCAGCTGCCCTCCGCCGCGCCACAACTTCACGTCGATCCCGCGCATCCGCAGCGAGCGTCCGGCGTTCGATCTCAACCACCCCGAGGCGGCGCTGCCGGTCGGTGTCGGTCCTGCGAAGGATGCACCCGATGCCCCCGTCGTCGACCTCGCCTCCGGAGAGGTGAAGTAACCCATGAAGACCAACGTCGGACTGTGGTGGCTGCTCGTCGGCTTCTTCCTGTTCATCACGATCGTCTACACCGGCTGGAACATCCTGGCCCACCCCCAGCTGCCGTGGTACAACGCGGTCGAGTGGGTCGGTTCGGTCGCGCTGCTGTTCGCGAGCGCCATGGCTGCCATGATCGCCTTCTACACGCAGCGCGTGCTCAAGGCTCAGGGCGGCGACCTGCCCGAGGACCGGCTGACCGCCGACATCGACGACGGCGACCCCGAGATCGGCGAGTTCAGCCCCTGGTCGTGGTGGCCCATCGTCCTCGCGGCGTCCGGTGCGATCGCCGTCATCGGTCTCGCGGTCGGCAGTTGGATGGTGCCGGTCGGGTTCGCAGTGTTCCTGGTCGCCATCGTGGGCTGGGTCTACGAGTACTACCGCGGCTACTTCGCGCGCTGAGGTCCATGGCACTGCGTTTCGACGCGGCCGCGGCCTCTGACATCGGCCCGCATCGGTCGACGAATCAGGATGCGGCGTACGCTTCGGCGTGGGCGGCTCTGGTCGCCGACGGCGTCGGCGGCGGCCCGTCCGGCGACCTGGCCTCGGCGGCCCTCGTGCATCGTGTCGTTGCGGGAGGACCGTCGGCTGCTGCGGAGCCCGAGCGCCTCGCCGACCATCTCAGGGTGGCGAACTGGGACCTGCGCGCCCATGTGGAGCGCGAGCCGGAGCTCGCGGGGATGGCCACGACGTTCACGGGGGTCTTCGCAGCTGCGGACGGCTCTGTGCTGCTCGCCCATTCCGGCGACTCCCGGGCCTACCTCCTGCGAGACGGCGAGCTGTCCCAGCAGACCAGGGATGACTCGTACGTGCAGGCGCTGGTCGACCACGGCGTGATCTCGGCATCGGATGCCGCGACGCACCCTCGCCGCAACCTCATCACCGCGTCGTTCGCGGGAGCCGAGGGGGACGCTGCGGCGATCGGCGAGCTCGACCCTCGCGAGGGCGACCGCTGGCTGCTGTGCAGCGACGGTCTGAGTGACTACGTCCCGATGGACGACGTCGTACGCGTCCTGCGGACGAATGCATCACCCCGCGCAGCGGCGGACGCGCTCGTCGCCCTCGCGCTCGAGGCGGGCACGATGGACAACGTCACCGCGGTGGTGTGCGACATCCATCTCGACGAGCCGTCGCCCGCGCGGGAGGGCTCTTTCGTGGGAGCGGCCGCCGAGCGCTTCCAGGAAGGATTGGATGCCGCGGGCTGATCGCTCGCTCACTCGACCGGCGCGCGCACGACCATGACCAGCGGGTCGAACGTGCGCGGGAGCGGCCCCTCGTCGTTCTCGACCGGCTGCCCCTCCCGGACCCAGTACTCGTAGCCGCCGATCATCTCCCGCACCTCGTAGCCGAGCGCCGCGAACTCGCGGGCGCCCCGCACGCCGGCGTTGCAGCCGGGGCTCCAGCAGTAGACGACCACGGGTGTGTCGAGGGGGATCTCCTGCCGTGCCCGATCGGCGATCTGGCGATAGGGGAGGTGCACGGCTCCGGTGACGCGCCCTTGCTGCCAGGCCTCGTCGCCTCGTACGTCGACGAGGACGAACCGCTCGCCGGCGCGCTGCGCCGCATAGACGTCGGAGGGATCGGTCTCGTGGCGGAGGCGGGCGTCGAAGTAGTCCGTGCTGGTCATGGTCCGACCGTACCGAGCTGGGAGGTGCGCGCCCAGTCGCGGGTCCGCCAGGGGGCGGCGGATTCGCGCCAGAACAGACATGAGGGAACTCTCATGTGCGGCGGGTGGCCGCGGCATCCCCTCCGCGTTACCGTCAAAGCTGAAAGGCCATTCAGGTGTCGATGGTGACACCGTGACGGGACGACGACGTCCCAGTGAAGGAGATGCCATGCGCGCATCCACGCCCCCTCCCACCCGTCGACGCGGGAGTCTCGCCACCCTCACCGCGGTACTCGCGGCCGCCGTGCTCGTATCCGTGGGCCTCGTTGCGGCATCCGCCCCGCCCGCCAGTGCCGCGTCAGGGACCTGGTCGACCGAGACCATCGCCGGCATGTCGGTGCGCCTCTATACGCCCGCCACGGCCGCCACCGCCGGAGCCGGACGCGCGCTGATGATCAGCCTGCACGGCTGCGTGCAGAAGGCCGCGGACCTGCAGCAGAACGGCAACTGGACCGCCACCGCCGACCGCTACGGCATGGTCGTGGCACTGCCCGACGCGCCGAACGGGGGAGTCGTGCTCGGCTGCTGGGACTATTACGACACGAACCACTCCTCGAGCACGCCGGCCCGCCACGACGACAACCTGCTCTCGCTCGCCCAGACGCTGTCGGCACGTGCCGCGCTCGGCATCGACCCGGCGCAGGTGTACATCTCGGGGCTGTCGTCCGGCGGTGGCGAGACGATGGTGATGGGATGCCTCTTCCCACAGGTCTTCGCAGGTGTCGGCATCAACGCGGGCCCGACAGTGGGCACCACGTCGAGCCAGATCGGTTCCGTCGCCACGACGCAGGCCCAGGCGACCCAGACGTGCCGTGCGTTCGCGGGAACGGGAACGGCAGGCTTCGCGACGCAGCTCGCCTCGATCGTCTACGGCAGCAACGACACCACGGTGGCTCCCGGTTACGACACGCTCAACGGGCAGGTCCTCGCCGGAATCTACGGAGCGAGCCAGACCTCGACGTTCTCGCTTGCGGGCCTCGCCGGTACGAACACGCAGGGAAGCGGCACCCTGTACAGCGATGGGACGGGGCCGCGCGTCTCGGTGATCCAGAACACCGGGCTCGGACACAACTGGCCGGCCGGCGCCGGCTCGGGAGGGACGTACATCTCGGCCAACAGCATCGACTACCCCGCCTACGTCACCTCGTTCTTCTTCGCCAACAACCGCCGCATCGATCGGTCGGCCACCCCGACTCCGACACCGTCGCCCACCGGGTCTGCGACGCCCACGCCCACCCCGACGCCGATCGATGGTTCGTGCGTCACCGCGACGAACGCCGCCCACAAGGCGGCCGGACGCGCGACGAGCTACGGGGTGAATCCCTACAACCCGTACTACGCCCTCGGCTCGCTCGCATACATGGGACAGGGTGATGCGACGACCACCTCGCTGCAGCGGCAGTCGGCGACATCCTGGACCGTCGTCGCCACCTGCGGCTGAGG
>NZ_MEGA01000012.1:0-55979 GCF_001725695.1 Microbacterium sp. SCN 71-21 | reverse complement strand
GTCCCGGGGCCCTCGCCGTGCCCGAAGGCTACTTCTTGGGGTTCTCGTCGTCTTCCGCGAGGACCGAGGTCGGTCGAGCGGGGATCTCGCCGTGCTGCTCGTCAGCGGGGCGCAGCGGCGCCTCCGGGTGACCGGCACGCTCGTGCGAGGCCTGGATCTCGGCGTCCTCCTCGTGCGCGAGGTGCTCGAGCTCGTGGTGCTGATGCGCCACCGCCTCCTCGAGCTCGGTCTGGGTGACGGGCGCGAGCCGGTCCTCGAAGAACCAGCGCGACAGCGACGCACGGAACTTCTCGTGCCACGGGATCTGGCCCTGAGCGTTGGGACGCACCACCAGCGGCGCGGCCGTCTCGTAGCCCACGAGCTTCCAGCGCTCGTACTCGTCGAGCGGCTGGTGCACCTCGATGAACTCACCACCCGGGAGGCGGACGATTCGTCCGGACTCGTAGCCGTGGAGAGCGATCTCGCGGTCCTTCTTCTGCAGCGCGATGCAGGTGCGCTTCGTGACGAAGTACACGAGGATCGGGCCGAGGATCAGCAGCGCCTGGAGGGTGTGGATGACCCCCTCCATCGTGAGGGAGAAGTGCGTTGCGATGATGTCGGAGGATGCCGCTGCCCACAGCACCGCGTAGAACGTCACACCCGCCGCGCCGATCGCCGTGCGGGTCGCCGCGTTGCGGGGACGCTGAGCGATGTGGTGCTCGCGCTTGTCGCCGGTGATCCACGCCTCGATGAAGGGGTAGATGGCGACGAGCACGATGAAGACCACCAGCACCAACAGCGGCAGGATGATGTTGAACGACCAGGTGCGGTCGAGCCAGACGAACTCGAGGTGCGGCGGCACGAGACGCAGGGCGCCGTCGGCGAAGCCGATGTACCAGTCGGGCTGCGTGCCGGCCGACACGGGGGAGGGGTCGTACGGTCCGTAGTTCCAGATCGGGTTGATCGTGAACAGGGAGGCGATCAGCACGATCACGCCGAACGTGATGAAGAAGAACCCGCCCATCTTCGACGCGTACACCGGAAGCATCGGGAAGCCCACCACGTTGGAGTTCGTGCGTGCGGGGCCGGCGAACTGGGTGTGCTTGTTGATGATCATGAGCACGAGGTGCAGCGCCAGCAGACCCACCAGGATCGCCGGCAGCAGCAGGATGTGCAGCGTGTAGAGGCGTCCGACGATGGCCTCGCCCGGGAACTCGCCGCCGAACAGCAGGAACGAGATCCACGTGCCGATGAGGGGGATGCCCTTCACCATGCCGTCGATGATGCGCAGACCGTTGCCCGAGAGCAGGTCGTCGGGGAGCGAGTAGCCGGTGAATCCCTCGCCCATCGCCAGGACGAACAGGATGAATCCGATCACCCAGTTCAGCTCGCGGGGCTTGCGGAACGCCCCGGTGAAGAACACGCGCAGCATGTGCACGCCGATACCGGCGATGAACACGAGTGCTGCCCAGTGGTGGATCTGTCGGACCAGCAGACCGCCGCGCACGTCGAACGAGATGTGCAACGTCGAATCCAGCGCCGCGGACATCGAGATGCCCTTCAGCGGGATGTAGCTGCCGTTGTAGTGCACTTCGGCCATCGACGCCTGGAAGAAGAACGTCAGGAAGGTGCCGGACAGCAGCACCACCACGAAGCTCCACAGCGCGATCTCGCCGAGCATGAACGACCAGTGGTCGGGGAAGATCTTGCGACCGAGCTCCTTGACGAGGCCCGACAGGCTCGTGCGCTCGTCGATGTAGTTCGCCGCGGCGCCGACGAAGCGGCCGCCCAGAGGCTTCTCCTTGGACTCCGCCTGGAACTCAGTGGTTGCGGATGCGGTGCTCAATGACGCTCCCAGAAGCTCGGGCCGACGGGTTCGTGGAAGTCGCTCTGCGCGACGATGTAGCCCTCGCTGTCGACGGCGATCGGCAGCTGCGGCAGCGGACGCGCCGCCGGGCCGAAGATCACCGCGGCGCCGTTCGACACGTCGAACTGCGACTGGTGGCAGGGGCAGAGCAGGTGATGCGTGAGCTGCTCGTACAGCGCGACGGGGCAGCCGACGTGCGTGCAGACCTTGGAGTACGCGACGATGCCGTCGTACGACCAGGACTTGCGGTCATCGGCCTCGTGCAGCTGGTCGAGCGGAAGGCGCATGAGGAGCACGATCGCCTTGGCCTTCTCGTCGAGGTAGCCGTCGGCGTGCGACAGCTGTGCGAGGGGCTCGGGAATGACGTGGAAGGCGGAGCCGATGGTGACGTCCGACGCCTTGATCGGAACGCCGCTCGGGTCGTGCGCCAGACGCATGCCCTGCTTCCACATGGTGTGGCTGAGGGCCTCCACCGGGTCGACGTCCTGAGGTGCGAGCCCGCGGAAGAGGGTGATGCCCGGCAGGATCGAGGCGATGACGGCGGCGAACAGCGAGTTGCGGATCATCGCGCGCCGGCCGAAGCCGGACTCCTCGTTCGCGGCAGCGAATGCGGCGACCGCGCCCTCGCGCGTCGTGTCGCGACCGCGCGTGGCGTGACGGGGCTCGATGTGCTCCTTGTCCGACATGATCGCCTTGGACCAGTGGATCGCGCCGATGCCGATCGCGAGCAGGGCGAGGGCGATGCCCAGGCCGACGAAGAGGTTGTTGTCGCGCACCGCGATGAGCGAGTGGTCTTCGATCGGGAAGAGCATGTACGCCGCGATGGCCCAGATGGAGCCGGCGAGCGACAGATAGAACAGGATGTAGACCGTGCGGACGGCCCGCTTCAGCGCGGCCGGGTCCTTGTCGGTCATCCGCTCACGGTGCGGCGGGAGGCCCGGGTTGGTCACCGGGTCCGTCTCGGCCACGGCGAGACCGCTCGACGGCTTCCAGGAAGCCCTCTCGTGCTCGAGCGGATCGACCTCGTGTGCCATGGTGCTCCTCGTACGTTACGTCTGCTGTGCTGTGTTGGTGCGGGTCAGTTGGACTTCGCGGTGATCCACACCGTGATGGCAATCAGGGCGCCGATTCCGAAGATCCAGATGAACAGACCCTCAGAGACAGGGCCGAGCCCGCCCAGGTCGTAGCCGCCCGGCGAGTCGTTCTGCTGCAGGTAGAGCAGGGCGGAGATGATGTCGCGCTTGTCCTCGGGGCTCAGGTTCATGTTGTTGAAGACCGGCATGTTCTGCGGTCCCGTGACCATCGCCGCGTACATGTTGAGCGCCGTCGTGGAGTGCAGGCTCGGGGCGTACTTGCCCTCGGTGAGCGCGCCGCCGGCACCGGCCACGTTGTGGCACATGGCGCAGTTGATGCGGAACAGTTCCGCGCCGTGCGCGACATCGCCCTGACCGTCGAGGATCTGCGACTCGGGGTAGGTGGGGCCGGGGGAGACCGACTGCACATAGGCCGCGAGGGCTGCGATCTCGTCGTCGGTGAACTGCACCGGCTTCTGCGGAGCCTGCGGCGAGTTGGCCTGCATGGGCATGCGGCCGGTCGAGACCTGGAAGTGCACGGCGAGCTCGCCGACGCCGAGCAGCGACGGTCCGTTCGCGGTGCCCTGGAGGTCGAGACCGTGGCAGGTGGCGCAGTTCGCCTGGAAGAGCTTCTTGCCGTCGTCGACGGTGAGGGTCGACGCCTTGGCGCTCGTGCTGGTCTGGTCGGTGGTCGCGGCGACGGCTGCCGAGGCGCCGGCGTAGATGCCGCCGGTCAGCAGGAGTCCGATTCCGATCAGCGCGGCAGCGGCCAGGGGGCTGCGACGGCCTGCTTTGCGGGGCTTGGGGGTACGTGCCATGAAGGTGCCGCTCCAGTTACTTCAGGAAGTAGATGACGCCGAACAGCACGAGCCACACGACATCGACGAAGTGCCAGTAGTACGAGACGACGATCGCCGTCGTCATCTCCTTCCGGCCGAAGTTCTTGACCGCGTAGGCGCGACCGATCGTCAGCAGGAAGGCGATGAGGCCGCCCGTGACGTGCATGGCGTGGAAGCCGGTGGTCAGGTAGAACGCGGAGGCGTAGGCGTTGGCCGTGATGGGCATGCCCTCGGTGACGAGCTGGGCATACTCCCACACCTGACCGGAGACGAAGACCGCACCGAGCGCGAACGAGAGGAAGAACCACTCGGTCATGCCCCATCCAAGGATGCCGCGCTTCTTCGTCGAATACGGCTGCAGGCGCTCGGCGGCGAACACACCCATCTGGCAGGTCACCGACGAGAGCACGAGGATGACCGTGTTCACCGTCGCGAAGGGGATGTTCAGGTGAGCGCTGTTCTCGGCCCACAGCTCCGGCGACGTGCTGCGCAGCGTGAAGTAGATCGCGAACAGGCCGGCGAAGAACATGACCTCGCTACCGAGCCAGACGATGGTTCCGACGGCGACAGGGTCGGGGCGCTTCACTGTGCGCAGAGCCTGGGAGTACGTCGCTGGGGTCGTCACGCTCCCCATTATGACCGATGTTGCGGGCCGAGTATTGCACCCGCGAGGTTGGCGGAGCCCGTGGCGCGACTGAGGGAAACCTAAGTAGCAGCGGCGAAGCGCCTTCGGAAAACCGAGGTGCGGCGTGCACGCCGCCCGCCCTGCCGCGGCGGGGCCTGACCGGCCGCCTTCAGTAGGATCGAAGCCGTGTCGACCTCTCCCTCGTGGCCTTCGATCCTGACCGCCCTCCTCGCCGGCGAGAACCTCAGCGTGTCGGAGTCGACGTGGGCCATGCAGGAGATCATGGCGGGACGCGCGACCCCCTCCCAGCTCGCCGGATTCCTCGTCGCCCTGCGCGCGAAGGGTGAGACCGTCGACGAGGTCGTGGGCTTCCGCGACGCGATCCTCGACGCCGCCCTTCCGCTGCCCGTACCCGCCGCCGTGCTCGACATCGTCGGCACCGGCGGAGACCGTTGGGGCACGGTCAACATCTCGTCGATGTCGGCCGTCGTGGCCGCGGCATCCGGAGTGCCGGTGGTCAAGCACGGCAACAAGGCCGCCAGTTCCAAGTCGGGCTCGTCCGACGTGCTCTCGGCCCTCGGCGTCGATCTCACCCTCGCGCCCGACGAGGTCGCCGAGGTGCTCGGCGAGGCGGGCATCACGTTCGCCTTCGCGGCCGCCTTCCACCCCGGGTTCCGTCACGCCGGTCCGACGCGGGCGGAACTCGGCATCCCGACCGTCTTCAACTTCCTCGGACCGCTCTGCAACCCGGCGCGGGCCGAGGCGAACGCCGTCGGCGTCGCGACTCTCGACCGCGTGCCGCTGATCACGGGCGTCTTCCGCACCCGCGGCGCCACCGCGCTCGTGTTCCGCGGCGACGACGGGCTCGACGAACTCACCACGACCGGCCACAGCCGCATCTGGGAGGTCTCGCTCGGCGATGTGCACGAGCACGACCTCGACCCGCGCGACATCGGCATCCCGCGCGCTCGCATCGAGGACCTTCTGGGCGGCGACCCCGTGCACAACGCGGACGTCGTCCGCCGCACTCTCTCCGGTGAGACCGGTCCGGTGCGGGACATCGTGCTGCTGAACACGGCCGCCGGCATCGTCGCCTACCGTCTGTTCCAGCAGCCCACCGAGGCCCACCGGCCGATCCTCGACCGGCTCGCCGAGGCCGTGGAGCTCGCCGGAGCCGCCATCGACGACGGGCGCGCGACCGCGACGCTCGAGCGGTGGGTCGACGCGACGCAGCGTCGCTCGGCCTGACGGCGCGCCGCTCAGCCCGGTTCTGTGCCGGTCGGCTCCGCTCAGCCCGCGGTCGCCGCCAGGGCGTCCGCGGCGCGACGGAACGACGTACCGATGCGCCAGGTCTCCACGAACGCGGCGCTCTCGTCGGGGTCGGGAACGTGGAGTCGCTGCGGCCGGGGGAGGGGAAGGTCGCGGACGACCCGCACCACGGTAGGGGCGACGGCGAGGTAGTCGGCGCCCGCGAGCACCTTCTTCGCGACGCCGGGGGTCATGCCGCGTGTCTCGGCGGCGGCCGCGGTGATTCCGGCGAGGTCGCCGTGGGCCGCGAGCAGCGTCGCCGCCGATTTCTCCCCGATGCCGGCGACGCCGGGCAGCCCGTCCGAGGAATCGCCGCGCAGCGTCGCGAAATCCGCGTACTGGTCGGCGTGTACGCCGTAGCGCGCCACGATGTCCGCGTCGCGCAGCTGTTCGAGGTTCGACATGCCGCGTGCGGTGTAGACGACCGTCACGTCCGCGTCGTCGTCGATGAGCTGGAAGAGGTCGCGGTCGCCCGTGACGACGTCGACCGGCAGGCCCGCGCCGGTCGCGAGGGTGCCGATCACGTCGTCGGCCTCGTGCTCGGCCGCACCGACGATCGGGATGCCGAGGCGCGTGAGCGCCTCGCGGATGATCGGCACCTGGCGCTCGAGCGGATCGGGCACCTCCTCCACGTCGGTGCCGCCGGCCACCACCTCCACGACGCGGTGCGTCTTGTAGCTCGGAATCAGCTCGACGCGCCACTGCGGACGCCAGTCGTCGTCCCAGCAGGCGACGAGGTGCGTCGGAGAGTAGAGCGTCGCGAGGCGCGCAATCGAGTCGAGGAGGCCCCGCACGGCGTTCACCGGCGTGCCGTCGGCGGCGGTCACGGACTCCGGCACCCCGTAGAACGCGCGGAAGTAGAGGCTGGCGGTGTCCAGGAGCATGAGTCGATCGGATGCCGCGGCCACGTCGCGTCCCTTCGTCAGGCGCGCTCGGTCAGGGAGAGATGCACGCGCTTCAGATCCTCCAGCATGGCGCCGACCAGAATCCACTGCGGGCCCGGCTGCACCAGTTCCAGCGGCGCGGTCAGCGCGGGCTCCTCGGGCGCGGCATCCGCCTGCTCGCCCGTCAGGCGCACGTCGTGCGCGACCCGGCGCAGCTGCAGCGCGATCGCGGGCAGAGCGGGGTCGGGTGTGGCGTCGTCGCTCGCGTGGTCGTAGACGGCGCGGGTCATCCCGATCAGCTGCGTCACGATCGGGGTGAACACGTCGAGGTCATCGCGGAGGGCGGCGACCTGGGTGCGCAGGCTGCGTCCGCGCGGATTGAAGGTGAGCGATTCGGATGCCGCGGCGAGCGCGTCACTGGCCCGGCTCTGCACCGGGCGCAGCAGTCGGGCGCCGATCATGAGTTCTTCGCGACCCGCTGCCGTGGGTGGGTGATCGAGGGCGTCGGCGAGCCGCTCGAATGAGAGGGCGAGCTCTTCGCGCAGACGTCGCACCTGCTCCCGTGCCGGCGCGAGCGCCACCGGGGGCACGATGGCGAGGTTCGCGATGATGCCGACGATTGCGCCGATCACCGTCTCGATGATGCGGTCGACCGCGTACTCGGGTGTGGTCGCGCCGAGGGAGAGGACGAGAATCGCGCTGATCGCGATCTGGTTCGCCGTGCCGACGGTCATCCGCAGCGACCAGGCGAGGAGGAGGCCGACGGCGGCGGCGACAAGGACGACCGCGGTCGCACGGCCGAACGCGATGCCGAGCACCGAGGCGAGCACGACGCCCGCGATCACGCCGACCGAGCGCTCGATCGCGCGGGCGACCGACTGAGTGAGGCTCGGTTGCACCACGAGAAGCGCCGCGATCGCCGCGAACACGGGAGCGGGGCCGTGGACGAGCCAGCCCGCGAGCAGCCATGCGACGGCGACGGCGACGGCCGACTTGCCGACCTGCAGGAGGGACGGGCGGGTGGCTGAACGCACGTCGAAGGCGGTGGGCACGGGACGCATCACGGTTTGCGTGCGCGCACGGCGGCGGAGGCGGCCGTCGCCGTCATGCCGAGATCGCGCTCGGGGAGGACGATGTCGAATCCGTTCCAGGTGCGCCGAGTGGCCTGCAGCGACTCGACGGTCACCCCCCGAGGTCGTTGGGAGAGGTAGGCATCGGCGCTGCGCAGGCGGATGCCGAGCGCGGGCCCGGCGACACCGACACGGTCGATGTCCCGCCAGGCGAGGCTCGCGCCGTCGCCCAGACGGATGCCCGCGTCGTCGACGCGAAGCAGGCGACTGCGCCGCCATTGGCCGATGAGCGAGTAGCCGCCGCCGACGCCGAAGACACCGACCGCAGCGACGCCGACGACGAGGGCTGTCAGGTTCTGCTGGTTCAGCAGCACGATCACGATGCCCATCGCCGCCGCGATCGCGCAGGCGATCGCGAGGATCACGAGCCGTCCGCGGGGGCCGATGATGACGAGAGGAGGGCGGACGTCCGACACGAGTCCAGCATAGGCACGGTTGTGCATAAGTGTGTGACTTATATTTTCGCCATATAAGTTATAGACTTATGGCATGTCCTACGCGGTGACCATCGATATCGTCGGCTCACGATCGCTCCACGACCGTCCGGCAGCCCAGCGCGCCATCGATGACGCCCTCGAGTTCGTCGATCAGGACGTCCCGCCGCTCACCGCGGTGCGGCCCACCGTCGGCGACGAGCTGCAGGGCGTCTACGCCGGCCTCGACGACGCCCTCGCCGCGACCCTCATCCTGCGCCTCGCGCTGCCCGACGAGGTCGACTGCCGATTCGGTCTCGGTGCCGGAGACGCCGGCCGGGTACCCTCGCGCCGCGCGAGCGAGCCGGAGCTCGGCATCTCCGAGGGAAGTGCATGGTGGGCGGCTCGCCGTGCCATCGAACGTGCGCACGCTCTCCCGGCGTCGGGTGTGGCGGGCGGCCGATCGTGGTACGAGGGGCCGGGTGCGGCATCCGTCAACGCCTATCTGCTCACGCGCGACCAGATCGTGTCCACGATGACCGGCCGTGCGCGCCGTCTCGCCCTCGGGGCGTGGCGCGGCGAGCGCCAGGCCGACCTCGCTCGCCGTGAAGGCGTCAGCCAGTCCGCGGTGTCGCAGATGCTCGGCCGATCGGGCGGAGCGAGTCTGGTCGCCGGACTCCATCTCCTGCGCAGCGGGTCTAGCGTGGATCGCGACGCCTGACCCGCCGAGGAGCACCATGACCGTCGCACTCACCCCCGCTCAGCGCCGCCTGCTCGACGCGCCGAACTACGGGGCTCTCGGCACCGTGCGACCCGACGGCGTCGTGCAGGTGAACCCGATGTGGTTCCTGCTCGACGGAGACACGATCGCGTTCACGCACACCACACGCAGACAGAAGTTCCGCAACCTGCAGCAGAACCCCGCGATGGCGCTCATGGTGTTCGACCCCGACCACCCGTACTCCTACGTCGAGCTGCGCGGAGAGCTCGTCGAGGTGCGCCCCGACCCGGGCGGCGACTTCTTCGTGGTGCTCGGCAAGCGGTACGGGAACGCGGACCAGCAGCCGCCCGCCGATCGGGCCGACCGGGTCGTGCTGGTCATGCGCATAGACGCCGTCGGCGGGCAGTGACCCCGACACATCCTCGTCATCTGGGCGCGGCATGATGTCCGGGTGACTCTCCCCGCAACCTCCCTCGATGCCTCGCTGCCCGAGTGGCTGCTGACTCTGCTGCCCGAGCTCCCCGACGTCCTGCCGACCGCCGAGGAGCGGATGGACCTCGTCAACGACCTCGCCGACCGCAACTGGCGCGCCGGCAACGGCGGCCCGTTCGCCGCGATCGTCGTCGACGCCGACTCGGGCCGGCTGGTATCCGTCGGTGTCAACGTCGTGCTGAGTTCGGGCATCAGCGGGATGCATGCCGAGGTCATGGCGCTGGGGCTGGCACAGCGCACCCTCGGCCGCTGGGATCTGGGCGAGGGCGGCGCCGAGCTCGAGCTCGTGGTCAACTGGCGCCCGTGCGTCATGTGCTACGGCGCCACGATGTGGAGCGGCGTGCGCAGCCTCGTGGTCGCCGGCTCCGGTCCCGAACTCGAAGAGCTCACCGGTTTCGACGAGGGTCCTGTCGTCACCGACTGGGACGCGCAGTTCGAGGCGCGCGGCATCCGCGTGCGCGAGGGCGTGCGGCGCGCCGAGGCCCTCGACGTCTACCGCGCCTACGGCGCCGCCGACACCCTCGTCTACAACGCCCGCGGCCTCGCCGAGTAGCCGTCGGGCAGCCGGCGGTCGCCTGCGCCGGGCGTAGGCTCGGAACATGCTCGCCACCGTGATCCACGACGCCCGCGACATCCGCGTCGAGAACGTGCCCGACCCGACGCTCTCCACCGGAGGCGATGCCATCGTGCGGGTCGTCGCAGCCTGCGTCTGCGGCTCCGACCTCTGGCCGTACCGCGGTGTCGTGCCGACCTCCGAGCCGCATCGCATCGGACACGAGTTCATCGGCGTCGTCGAGGCCGTCGGCCCCGACGTCACGAGCGTCGCCGCCGGCGACTTCGTCATCGCGCCCTTCTACGTCTGTGACGGCACCTGCGTGAACTGCCGCAACGGCGTCAGCACCTCGTGCCTGCACGGAGGCTGGTGGGGCAGTGACGACCAGGTGGGCGGCTTCGCCGACGGCGGCCAGGGCGAGTACGTGCGCGTGCCGCTCGCCGACGGAACGCTCGCCGTCGTGCCCGGACCCGTCACGGAGGATGAGATCCCCGGACTCCTCACCCTCAGCGACGTCATGGGGACCGGCCACCACGCCGCCGTGTCGGCGGGCGTGCAGCCCGGGGACAGCGTCGCGGTCGTCGGCGACGGTGCCGTGGGTCTCTGCGCGATCATCGCGGCGAAGCGACTCGGGGCCACCACGATCATCGCGATGTCGCGTCACGCTGATCGGCAGGCGCTCGCCCGCGAGTTCGGTGCCACTCACATCGTCGAGGAGCGCGGCGACGCCGGGATCGAGGCCGTGCGTGCCCTGACCGGTGGGATCGGCGCGGACCGCGTGCTCGAGTGCGTCGGCACCAAGGAGTCGATGGACCAGGCGCTGCGCTCCGCGCGACCCGGGGGCATGGTCGGCTACGTCGGCGTTCCCAACGGCGGTCCGGAGCTCCCGGTGCGCACCATGTTCAACCGCAACGTCGGCGTGAACGGCGGTGTCGCCCCCGTGCGCGGCTACATCGACGAGCTGCTTCCCGACGTGCGCTCCGGAGCGATCCGACCGGGCAAGGTCTTCACCCTGCAGCTCCCGCTCTCGGAGGCCGCCGAGGCCTACGCCGCGATGGACGAGCGTCGCGCGGTCAAGGTGCTGCTGCGGCCGTGAGCCGCGGCATCCGATCGTCTCGAACCGACCCCGCGGGGTCAGGCACGCGCCGCGACCGCGGCGACGTCGACGCCTGACGGCAGTGCGCCGAACAGCGCGCCCGCGGCGGGTTCGTCGCCGAGACGGCCGGCGATGAACGCGTCGGCGACCGCGGCGGGGGAGTGCCGGGCGACGAGCGAGGCCTCAAGGCTGAGCGCGAGCGCGCCGACCAGGGCGCGCGCCGAGATGTCGGCCGAGGCCGGGTCGGCGACGGCCGCCCCCACGCGCGCGCGGGTGCGATCGAGGTGGGCATCGAGCAGCGCGGACGCCCCACGGGCGCGTCCCACCTCGTGGTCGAACGCCTCCCAGGTCTCGGGCTCGCGCACGAGCGCGCGCAGCACATCGAGGGCGATGACGTTGCCCGACCCCTCCCAGACCGCCATCACCGGCTGCTCCCGGTAGCGCCGCGCGAGCGGGAAGGCCTCCGTGTAGCCGTTGCCGCCGAGGCATTCGAGCGCCTCGTAGGCGTGGGCGGGGCCGCGCTTGCAGATCCAGTACTTGGCGACAGGGGTGGCGAGGCGGCGGAACGCGATGGCCGCGGCATCCGCGTCGTCGTCGTAGGCGCGCGCAAGGTGAAGTGCCGTGATGGTCGCGGCCTCGGTCTCGAGCTGCAGGTCGGCGATGACCGCGGTCATCGCGGGCTGGTCGATGAGCGTGCGGCCGAACGCCGCGCGGTGCCGCACGTGCCACGCCGCCTCGGCGACCGCCTGTCGCATGCCGGCGGTCGACCCGAGCACGCAGTCGAGGCGGGTGCCCGCGACCATGTCGATGATCGTGCGCACGCCGCGCCCCTCGTCGCCCACGAGCACCCCGACGGTGCCGTCGAACTCGATCTCGCTCGACGCGTTCGCGCGGTTGCCGAGCTTGTCCTTCAGGCGTTGGATCACGAACGGGTTGCGGGTGCCGTCCGGGAGCACGCGCGGCACGAGATAGCAGCTCAGTCCGCCCGGCGCCTGTGCGAGCACCAGGAAGCCGTCCGACATCGGTGCGCTGCAGAACCACTTGTGGCCGGTGAGTCGGGCGGTGCCGGAGGCTGCGGGCGTCGCCCGCGTCGTGCCGGCCCTCACATCCGAGCCGCCCTGCTTCTCGGTCATCGCCATGCCGAACAGCGCGCTCGACTTGCCCGCCCGAAGCTCCGGCTCGTACGCGCGGGAGTGCACCCGCGGCATCCAGTCGGCGCCCACCTCGGGATGCTGGGCGAGCACCGGCGCGACCGCGTGGGTCATCGACACCGGGCAGGCGTGGCCCGGCTCCACCTGCGCGTACAGCATGAACGTCGTGGGCCGGGCGACGTTCGCGCCGGGACCCGGACGAGCGGATGCCGCGGTGTGCGCGCCGTCCGCGACGGCCGCCGCGATCACCCGGTGGTACGCCTCGTCGTAGACGACCTCGTCGACGCGGTTGCCCCACCGGTCGTGGGTGACCAGCTGCGGCTCCCGCACGTTCGCCCGTTCGGCGTCGGCCTGGAAGGAGGCGGCGCCCACGCGGCATCCGGTCGTGTGCAGGTCGTCGACGTGCGCGCCCGCATCGAAACGGACCACGGCCTCGACGAGAGCGACGTTCGTGCCGAACTCGTCGAGATCCGTGCGCGGCGGCGCCTGATTCGTCACGGTGTGGGTGGCCACGGTGTCTCCTTCGCCTCGTCGCGTCGGTCGTGCGAGTCGAGGCTATCGGGGTCGGTCGCCGCCCGCGCCGCGCGGGTCGGTCAGTGCCCGCGCGACGTCGTCAGGAGGCGGGCGTCCAGGTGGAGACGCGGTCGAGCTCCGCGACCTCGGCCGCGGTCAGCTCCACACGGGCGCCGTCGAGCAGGTCGGGCACCTGCGCGACCTGCGATGCGCTCGCGATCGGCGCGACGACCGTCGGTTGCGCACGCAGCCAGGCCAGTGCCGTCGCCGCGATCGAGACGCCGTGGGCGGCGCCGATGCCCTCGAGCGCGTCGATGATCGCGAGACCCTGCGTCGTCGCATACTTCGCCGCGCCCTGCGCGCGGGGCGAGGCCTGGCCCGCGGCATCCGTCGACCGGTACTTGCCCGTCAGGAATCCGCTCGCGAGCGCGTAGTACGGCACGAGACCGAGGTGGTTGCGCTCGGCGACCGGGATGATGCCCGCCTCGACGTCGTTGCGATGCACGAGGTTGTAGTGCGGCTGCACCGCGACGGGCAGGGCGACGCCGGTCTCTGTGGCGATGTCGATCCACTGCTGGATGCGCTCGGGCGAGTAGTTCGAGACGGCGACGTAGCGCACGAGACCGTCGCTGACGAGCGCGCCGAAGGCCGCGACCGTCTCCTCGAGCGGCACGGTCTCGTCGTCGAAGTGCGCGTAGTAGAGGTCGATCGCCTCGACGCCGAGTCGGCCCAGCGACGCCTCGGCGGCGGCGCGGACGGTACTCGCGGCGAGTCCGCGGAAGTCGGGGTGCTGGCTGACCTTCGTCGCGACGGTCACGCCCTCGGGCTTCCGGTCGGCGAGCCACGCGCCGATGATCGTCTCGCTCTCGCCGCCGCTGTTGCCGGGCACCCAGGCGCTGTACGAGTCGGCGGTGTCGATGAAGTCGCCGCCGCCTGCGCTGAACGCGTCGAGCACGGCGAATGAGGCGTCGCGGTCGGCCGTCCAGCCGAACACGTTGCCGCCGAGGGCGAGGGGGAGGATGTCGAGGTCGCTGGTTCCGATGCGCGTCATACTCGCGACAAGGCGGGCGGGCCGGGCGGTATTCCCGGGATGTCTCCACGATGA
This sequence comes from Microbacterium sp. SCN 71-21, assembly GCF_001725695.1. NCBI lineage: Bacteria > Bacillati > Actinomycetota > Actinomycetes > Micrococcales > Microbacteriaceae > Microbacterium > Microbacterium sp. SCN 71-21. Next base: position 42,230 of record NZ_MEGA01000012.1, on the reverse strand, counting down.
CGCCGGATGTCGCGGCCGCCCCGGCGCCGTACGATGGCTCGGTGCCCCACGCCAAGATCCTCCTCTTCTACCGGTTCGCGCCGCTCGCGGACCCGGAGGCCGTGCGTCTGTGGCAGCGCGACCTGTGCGAGTCGCTCGGGCTGCGCGGGCGCATCCTGCTCTCGACCCAGGGCATCAACGGCACCGTCGGCGGCGATCTCGCCGCGATGAAGCGCTACGCGCGCAAGCTCAAGGAGTATGCGCCCTTCCGCGGCATCGACCTGAAGTGGTCGGAGGGCACCGGCCTCGACGCCGACGGCCGCAGCCTCGACTTCCCGCGCCTGTCGGTGAAGGTGCGCGACGAGATCGTCACGTTCGGCGCGCCGGGAGAGCTGCGGGTCGACGCGGACGGCGTGATCGGCGGCGGCACCCACCTCACGCCCGGCGCCCTGCACGACCTGGTGGCGCGGCGCGGAGACGACGTCGTGTTCTTCGACGGACGCAATGCCTTCGAGGCAGAGATCGGCCGATTCCGTGGGGCGATCGTGCCGGATGTCACCACCACCCGCGACTTCGTCGCCGAGCTCGACTCCGGTCGCTACGACCACCTCAAAGGCAAACCCGTGGTGACGTACTGCACCGGCGGCATCCGCTGCGAGGTGCTGTCGAGCCTGATGGTCGCCCGCGGATTCGGCGAGGTGTACCAGCTCGACGGCGGCATCGTGCGCTACGGCGAGAGCTTCGGCAACACCGGCCTGTGGGACGGATCGCTCTACGTCTTCGACGGGCGCGGATCGGTCGCGTTCGGCGAGCGGCCCGCCGTGATCGGCGCATGCGCCACCTGCGGCGCGCCGGAGTCCCGCATGGTCAACTGCGCCGACGACGCCTGCAAGGTGCGGGTCGTGCAGTGCGCCGCCTGCAGCGAGACGGATGCCGCGCGGTGCGCGTCGCACGCCGTCGTCGCCGCCCGCTGAGCTTCCTCGTCCACCCCCACAAGGAGAACCATGACCACTCAGAACCTCGCCCGCTACGTCGATCACACGCTGCTCAAGCCCGAGGCGACGTCCGCTGATGTGGCGGCGACCATCGCGGAGGCGGCCGAGCTCGGCACCTACAGCGTGTGCCTGTCGCCGTCGGTTATCCCGGTCGAGGTGCCCGAGGGTCTCAAGCTCGCGGTCGTGGTCGGATTCCCGAGCGGCAAGCACCACTCGTCGATCAAGGCGGCCGAGGCTCGGCTCGCCGCGTCGCAGGGCGTCGACGAGATCGACATGGTGATCGACGTGGGTGCCGCGATCGAAGGCCGCTACGACGCCGTCGAGGGCGACATCCGTGCGGTTCGGGATGCCGCGCCCCGGCCGGTGGTGCTGAAGGTCATCATCGAGTCGGCAGCGTTGTCCGATGACGCGATCGTGGCCGTGTGCCAGGCGGCAGAGCGGGCCGGGGCCGACTTCGTGAAGACGTCGACCGGCTTCCACCCGACCGGGGGCGCGACGGTGCATGCCGTGCGCCTCATGAAGCAGACGGTCGGCGATCGCCTCGAAGTCAAGGCGTCGGGCGGCATCCGCACGCGCGAGGACGCTGAGGCCATGATCGCGGCCGGCGCGACGCGTCTCGGGCTCTCGAGCACGCGCGCGATCCTCGCCGACGAGACCGCGGCGGCCGGCTACTGAGTCCGGGCGCTGCGCGGGTCCGGCGGGGGAGTCAGAGCTCGATCTCGTAGTGCACGAATCCGGTGTCGGCGGCAACGCGGTCGTAGAGGGTGCGCGCGGTCGTGTTGCCCTCGGCGGTGAGCCAGTAGACCTTCGCGGCGCCGTGTTCTGCGGCCCAGTCGCGCACGTGCGCGATCAGTGCGCGGCCGGCGCCCGTGCCGCGGGCGTCAGGTGAGACGTAGAGGTCTTCGAGGTAGCAGTAGTCCCCGAGAGCCCAGGTCGAGGCGTGGGTGAGCCAGTGCACGATGCCGATCGGCGTGCCGTCGTCGTCTCGCGCCATCGCGCCGTGCACGGTGGTGCCGGGTGTCGTAAGGGCGGTGAAGGTGGCGTCGCTCACGTCGGCGGCGAGGTCGGTCTCGTAGAACTCCAGGTAGCCGGCCCAGAGCGGCTCCCACGCGGGGCGGTCGTCGGGATGCAGCGGGGAGATCGTGACCATGGCGCCAGCCTAAGGGGGCGCGGCGTGTGGGAACGGAGGGCCTGCAAGACTGGAAGGCGTGCCTGACGAGAACTCCGAGACATCCGCCCGTCGATACGTCGTCGCCACCGACGGCGCGTGCAAAGGGAACCCCGGCCCCACGGGGTGGGCGTGGGTCGGCGAGGACGGCGAGTGGGCCGCGGGTTCGCTGCCGGAGGGAACCAACAACATCGGCGAGCTGCTCGCGCTGTTGAACGCGATCGTCGCGCACGCGGATGTCGACGAACTGATCGTGCAGGCGGATTCGAAGTATGCGATCGACACCTATGTGTCGTGGATGGACGGCCACCGCCGTCGCGGCTGGGTCACGAGTGCGAAGAAGCCGGTCGCCAATCGCGACATCCTCGAGCAGCTCATCGCGGCGCGCGACGCCCGCCGGTCGGCCGGCCGCCCGGACGTCGTGCTGGAGCATGTGCGCGGCCACGCCGGCCACCGGCTCAACAGCTGGGCGGACGAGTGGGCGGACGAGCGTGCGGTGCGTGCGTCGCAGCACGGCGCGGCCGGGGAGCAGCTGGTGTGGACCTCGCATCGGGGTCTCGACCGGTTGGATGTCTCGGTCGACCCGCCGCGCGCCGCCGCGGACCGCGTGCGCCGCTGATCGGCGCGCCCCGCGATCACGGTGCGGGAACGGCGCGTTCTGCCGCATCTTCGGCGGTTTTCGGTCATGTCCGAAAACCGCCAGCGTTCTCCCAGCATGGAGTTACAGTCTTACTGAAGGTTCGCCCCTATCGTCGACACGCGGCCCGATGCCGGCGCAGGGTCTGCGGCGGTGACGAACGACGGCCGTTCATCTGACACCGCCGGGGGAGCCGCACGGTCTTCGCCCCGGCCATCTATCGAACGAGGCAACTGTGAAGAGAACATCCCTTCGCGCACGCATCGGGCTCGTGGTGACCGCCGTGGTGGTCGCCGCGGTCGCCGTCCCGATCGTCGCGACATCCGCCTTCGCGGACACGACCTGCGCCCCGGCCTGGAGTGCGACCGCGACCTATGTCGGCGGGAACACCGCCAGCAGCAACGGCGTCACCTACCGTGCGAACTGGTGGACCCGGGGCGACGACCCGGTGACGAACAACGGCGCGTCCGGCACCGGCCAGCCCTGGACGTCCCAGGGTGCCTGTGGCGGGAGCACGACGCCCGTCCCGACGTCCTCGCCGACGGCGAGCCCGACTCCCACGCCGAGCCCGACCGGCGCGGCGTGCGTCGCTGCCTGGTCGGCGACCGACACCTACACCGGCGGCCAGACGGCATCCGAAGGCGGCATCGTGTACCGGGCCAACTGGTGGACCCGCGGCGACGAGCCCGCGACCCACAACGGCACCGTCGGCACCGGCCAGCCCTGGACGGCCACAGGCAGCTGCGGTGGCAGCACGCCGACCCCGACGCCGACCTCCAGTCCGACGGCCTCTCCGACGCCGACCCCGACGCCCACGGTGACCCCGACGCCCACACCGTCGACCGGCACGGCGCCCGGCTTCCTGTTCAGCCCGTACAAGGACGCCACCATCTCGATGAACTGGAACACGCTGAAGCTCCAGACGGCTGTCACCGGCACCGCGCGACCGCTGATCGGCGCGGGTGGTGTGCTCGGCAGTTCGGCGACCTCCCTCCGGGCGGTCACCCTGGGCTTTGCGACCGGCACCTGCACGGGCGAGAACTGGGGAGGGGTGGATGCGGCATCCTTCGCGGCCGCGAACATCGCATCCCTCGATGCGGCCGGCGTCGACTACGTCATCTCGACCGGTGGCGCGGCCGGCACCTTCACGTGCGGCAGTGCGGCGGGTCTCACGTCGTTCATCGCGCGCTACGCGTCAAGCCACCTCGTCGGCATCGACTTCGACATCGAGGGCGGTCAGTCGCCGGCGCAGATCTCGAGCCTGGTGGCGTCGGCGGCCGGCGCGCAGAGCGCCTACCCGAACCTGCGCTTCTCGTTCACCCTCGCGACCCTCGCGGCGAGCGACGGCAGCTACGGCGGCCTGAACTCGACCGGAGCCGCGGTGGTGCAGGCCATCCAGGCGTCGTCGCTGACGAACTACACGGTCAACCTCATGACCATGGACTTCGGCTCCGCCTCGGCGACCAACTGCGTCGTCGTCTCCGGCAGCTGCGACATGGGTCGCTCGGCGGTGCAGGCCGCGGTCAACCTGAACCACAGCTACGGGGTGCCGTTCTCGAAGATCGAGCTCACGCCGATGATCGGGGTCAACGACGTGTCCAGCGAGGTGTTCACCCTTGCCGACATCACGACGGTCGCGAACTACGCCAAGAGCGCGGGCCTCGCCGGCGTGCACTTCTGGTTGCTCGACCGGGATGTCCCGTGCGCGACGCCGACCTCGACCGCGTCTGCCACGTGCAACTCGGTGTCGTCGGGCACGTCGTCGCTGGCCTACACCAACGGGTTCCTCAGCGCCTTGAGCTGAGAGACAAGGGGGTGTCCGTGCGCCGGCACGGGCACCCCCTTCCCTCCCGCACTGCGCACGCATACGCGCCGGTCTGGTGGGAGGATCACCGCATGGTCGATCCCCTGGACCCCGGACCCTACTTCCACGGCACGACGGCAGACCTGCAGCCGGGTGATCTCCTCACGGCCGGGCATCGCTCGAACTACCGTCCCGAGGTGGTCATGAACCACGTCTACTTCACGGCGCTCGTCGACGGCGCCGGGCTCGCGGCGGAGATCGCCGCCGAACTCTCCGGCGACGGCGCGACGCCGAGGGTCTATGCGGTCGAGCCGACGGGAGCGTTCGAGAACGATCCGAACGTCACCGACAAGAAGTTCCCCGGTAACCCCACGCGCTCCTTCCGCAGCGCTTCGTCGCTGCGGGTGCTCGACGAGGTCGCCGACTGGAATCGACTCGCCCCCGACGCGCGTGCCGCGTGGCGGGAGCGGCTCGCGGTGATCCGTGCCGGAGGCGGCGGCGAGATCCTCAACTGAGTCGCGACCTGAGCTCAAACCTCCGCGACCTGAGCTCAGACCGTCGCGACGGTCGGCTCCCACCCGAGCGCGGGTGCGATATACGTCGCGAACGACTCCATGAGGCGCAGATTGAACGCGACGCCGAGTTGGCTCGGGATCGTGATCATGAGAGAGTCCGCGCTTTGCAGGGCCTCGTCCTGCCGCAGCTGCTCGACGAGCACGTCGGGCTCTGCCGCGTACGTCTTGCCGAACGTCGAGCGGATGCCGTCGATGACGCCGATCTGGTCATCGCCCGCGCCGCCCCCGAAGTAGCGCGCCTCTTCCGCGGTCGTGATCGGGAAGATGCTGCGGGAGACGGAGACACGCGGCTCGCCGGGGTGACCGGCCGCCGTCCATGCGCCGCGGAACGCGTCGATCTGCTGCGCCTGCAGCACGTCGAACGGCGTGCCGTCGGCCTCGGTGAGAAGTGTCGACGACATGAGGTTCACGCCGACGGTTCCGGCCCACTCTGCACTGTCGCGGTTGCCGGCGCCCCACCAGATGCGTGAGCGCAGGCCGGGGGAGTGCGGCTCGATGCGCTGCAGCCCGGTGCCGCCGCCGAACGGGCTGTACGGGTCGCGCTCGGCGAGTCCTTCGCCCTCGATGGCGCGCAGGAACAGCGAGAAGTGCTCCCGCGCGATGTCGGCCCCGCGCGGATCCTCCGACCCGGTGTAGCCGAACGCCTCGTACCCGCGCACAACGGTCTCGGGTGAGCCGCGGCTTACTCCGAGGGCGAGTCGGCCGTCGCTGATGAGATCGACGGCCGCCGCCTCCTCGGCGAGGTAGAGCGGGTTCTCGTACCGCATGTCGATGACGCCCGTGCCGACCTCGATGCGCGAGGTGCGCGCCGCGATGGCGGCGAGCAGCGGCATGGGAGAGGCCTGCTGGCGCGCAAAGTGATGCACGCGGAACGCGATGCCGTTCACCCCCAACTCGTCCAGTCCCTGGGCGAGGTCGATCGCCTGGAGCAGCGAGTCCTGGGCGCTCAGCTGGTGGCCGCCGCCGAGCGGGCCGTAGTGACCGAACGAGAGTGTGCCGAAGCTCTTCATGTCTGACGCAACCTCCGAGGTGCGGTTTCTATTCCGACGAATGGATGCCGCGGCTTGCCCGGACATCCCGTACGACGAGCGACGCGCGGTGAGCCGTGATCACGACCGCGAGCCACGCGCCACCGAGGAGCCATCCGGCGATCACGTCGGTGAGCCAGTGGTGGCCGAGGAACGCGCGACTGAGACCGACCAGCACCGCGAACGCCGCCGCTCCGATCCCGAGGGCGAGCTTCGCGCCTCGCGTGCGCCGCCGGAGGATGAGGAGGTAGGCGATGACTCCCACGACCACGACCGCGTTGAGCGTGTGACCGCTGGGGAACGACGGCGTGTACTCATACGGCGGCACGGCCTGTTCGAGCGGCGGTCGCTCCCGACCGATCACCTGCTTCCCGGCGACGGTCATCAGCAGCGATCCGACTCCGGCGGCGACGATCAGGATCACCGGCGTCCAGGAACGGCGCCGCAGGCCGAGCACAAGCGCAGCGACCGCTGCGATGATCGGCATCACGATCGGGCCGGCGAGATCGGTGAACAGCGTCACGACGGTGTCGACGACCGGCGAGCGGAGTGTCAGGGCGACGTCGAGCGCCGGCCGGTCGATGCCCGCGATCCCCTCGCCGTTGCCCACGGCGACGGAGTCGTACACCTCTTCCGCCAGCCAGCTCAGCGCGTAGGCGAGCAGCCCCCCGATCACCAGGGTGAGGAGAAGGGCCGTGTACGGGTGCACCTCCGCTGCCGCCCGCCGCAGCGGAGCAGGAAGGCGCGTGCGGGTGGGGTGCGGCATCCGATGTCCTTCCTCGCCGGTTCGACGCGTCGCTGTCGATTCTCGCAAAGCCGCTCGGTACGCTCGGCCCATGAGCGAGCACACGCTGGGGGACGGGGCCGTGCTGCGCGGGGGGCGGCCGGGCGATGAGGCGGGGATACTCGCGAGCATCCATGCGCTCGCGGTCTACGAGAACGAGCCCGACGCCGTCGAGACCACGCTCGCCGACCTCACCGGCACCCTCTTCGGCGCGCAGCCCCAGGCCTTCGCGCATGTCGTCGAGAAGGACGGCGTGATCGTCGGTATCGCCCTCTGGTTCGTCACCTTCTCGACGTGGACAGGTCGTCACGGGATCTGGCTGGAAGACCTGTTCGTCGACGAGGCGCACCGCGGGAGCGGGTACGGTACGGCACTCATCGCCGCGCTCGCCGCCGTGTGCGAGGAGCGGGGCTACACCCGCCTCGAGTGGACGGTGCTCGACTGGAACGAACCGTCGATCCGCTTCTATCGGGAACTGGGGGCCGTGGCGATGGACGAATGGACGACGCAGCGCCTGTCGGGCGCCGCTCTGCACGCGGTGGCGACGCGATGAGGGTCGCGGTCTTCGGGGCCACGGGTGCCGCGGGTCGACGGATCGTGGATGCCGCCACCCGCCGTGGGCACGACGTGTTCGCCCTGTCGCGGGCGACGGGTGTCGACGTGCTCGTCCTCGGCCAGGTGCGTGAGGCGCTCGCCGGAGCGGATGCGGTCATCGATGCGGTGAACACGCCGACCTTGCACGCGCAGGAGGCGACGGAGTTCTTCCGGGCAGCGGCCGCGAACATCGTGCGCGCGTCGGCCGAGCACGGTGTGACGCGTGTCGTCGCGCTCTCGATCGTCGGCATCGACCGCAACCCCCACGGCTACTACGCCGGCAAGCTCGCACAGGAACGGGTCTACGCAGACGCGTCCGTGTCGCACACGATCGTCCGCGCGACACAGTTCCACGAGTTCGCCGGGCAGATCTGGTCGTCAGGCGGATGGGGCCCGGTGCACGCGGTGTTCCCGGCGCGCCTGCAGCCTGTCGATCTGGGAGAGCTCGCCGAGATCCTGGTGGACGCCGTCGAGGACGCGGAGGCGGGTGGCATCCGTCACGTCGCCGGCCCCCGCGTCGAGGAGCTTCCGCGTCTCGTGAAGGCGTGGGCGCGCGCGACCGGTCACCGGGGGATCCGGTTTCCGATCCCCGCGGCGACCGATCAGCTCAAGGGCATGCGCGACGGTGCGAACCTGCCGGACGCGGCGCTCGACGCGCCGCTGATCGTCGGCACGATCGACTTCGACGCCTGGCTCGCGACGCAGCGCACCCGCTGAGTCGGCCCACCCCTCAGCGACTCGCGACTTCGCGTACGAACGCGTCGACGTGCGCGCGCAGCGCGGTGATGCGCTCGGTGCGGGCGAGCTCGGGGTCGAACCCGGCGAACGAGCGAGAGGGGCGTCGGCGCACGTTCGCGGAGCACTCGAATCGTGCGCACACGAGCGTGCCGATCCCGTCGCCGCGACGCCCGGCCGCACCCGCTCGGCGTGCGGTGAAGAGCACCACGTCGTTCGGAAGTTCGACGTCGGAGCACCATGAGCACTGCGGGCGGCTGCGCGTGCGGGTCTCGGCCTCACGCAGCAGAACCCCGACGGGCTCGCCGTCGATGTCGGCGACGACGCAGCCGACGAGGGGCGCTCGGCGGTCGCGCCAGCCGAGGAAGTCGAGCGAGGACCAGTCTCGGCCGGCGAGATCGTCGGGGAGCACGAGGCTCTTCCGCTCGGAGAGGGAGGCATTGACAAGACACGCGCGCAGGCGCGCGTCGTCGAGGGGACGCATGGAGAAGACCTTTCGAGATTGACGATCCGGCGAGCCGGCGGAAGAGGTGCGCACTCGCAGAGGTGCGCGCGACGAAGGCGCTCAGCGCGCCGTCGATGCCGATGCACGGGGCATCGGCGACCTCCTCACGCCCGAGGGCGTCGTCTTCCCGTTGTTCACGGCGGCAGTCTATGCCCGCCGGTGTCCGCGCGGATCAGAGCGAGGGGACGGCGGCGAGCACGCCGTGGATGGCCAGCTCCACCCCGATCGCGAGGATGAGGAAGCCCATCACCCGGGTGAGCGCCCCGATCCCCGTCGGTCCGAGCTTGTCCACCAGCGGGGTGCCGTAGCGCAGCACGAGGGCGACGACCACGGCGATCACGACGGATGCCGCGGCGATCGCGACCCGGTCGAGGACGTCGGGGTTGCGCGCGGCGAGCCCGATCACGACGCCGATGGCACCTGGCCCGGCGACCAGCGGCAGGGCCATGGGGGAGAAGCTGATGTCGGCCTTGGTCTGGGCTTCGGTCTGCTCGTCGGGGGTCGCGACGACCCGGGGCACGATCATGCCGAATCCGGCGTGCATCACCACCAGTCCGCCGGCGATCTGCAGGGCCGCGAGGCTGATTCCGAGCACCGAGAGCAGCACGGTGCCGATCGCCGTGAAGACCACGAGGATGCCGCCGACGTAGAGGCCCGTGCGCCACGCCTGCGCGTGCTGCGTGCGTGCGTCGAATCTCGACGTGAGTCCGGCGAACGCGGCGACGGCGCCGACGGGGTTCGTGATCGGCAGGAGGGCGGCGAGCGTCGCGATGAAGACGGTGATCACCCCCACATTGTGGCCGATGGGAGGTCGAGCTCGCGGCATCGGCGGTCATTGGCGCCATGATGGGTGGATGGCCGACGACCCCCGCCAGGTGCGCACCCGCGCCGCGCTCGACGCGGCGCTGCGCGCCCTGCTGCGAGAGCGGCGCCTTGACCAGATCACCGTCTCCGATCTGTGCCGCGAGGCCGGCGTGCACCGCACCACCTTCTACGGGCACGCGACCGATGTGCTCGACTTCGCGATGCGCTCTTTCGCCGGCGAGATCGACCGACTCGGCACCGTCGACGCCGACGCCCAGGGCGGCGACGCCGAGGCGCTGGCGGTCGTCTACACCTCGGCACTCGTCGACACACTCGACGCGGTCGTCGCCGAGCGCGACGTCTACCGGGCGCTCTTCGGGGGCCCGACCGGCGCTGTGTTCGGGGGGATGCTCGCACAGCGGCTCGCCGACCGCGCCGAGATCGCGCTGCACTCCTTCACCGCCCGCGCGGTCGCGGGTGCGCCGACGGATGCCGCGGCCCGCCGTGAGGCGGCCGCGTACATCGGAGCCGGCGTCGCCGCGTTCATCCGCGCCTTCGCGGGTGTCGACGACCGCGAGACGGCGGAGGCCGCCGAGCGGGCCAGAGCGCTCCTACCGGCGTGGTGGCCCGGCACCTCTGCGGCATCCGATCGCTTCTGATATCCTGAGGCGTCACCCACGTGACGCGCGTTTGCGCGCGCGCCCGTGAGGACGCCAACAATCCGCTTCGCTCCGGCTCGAAGCATCCGCTCGCACTCTCGTGGCGTGCGGCGTCGCGAAAACTCTCCGCTTCTCGTGGGCAGACACGCGTGCCGGGGCCAGAACACCCTCCACTAGGACACCCCACTACATGACTACTGCAACGACCGCCCCGGCCACCAAGCAGGTCGCGATCAACGACATCGGATCTGCCGAGGACTTCCTGGCCGCGGTCGAGAAGACCCTGAAGTTCTTCAACGACGGCGACCTCATCGAAGGCACCGTGGTGAAGATCGACCGCGACGAGGTTCTCCTCGACGTCGGCTACAAGACCGAGGGCGTCATCCCCTCGCGCGAGCTTTCCATCAAGCACGACGTCGACCCCAACGAGGTCGTCGAGGTCGGCGACCACGTCGAGGCGCTCGTCCTCCAGAAGGAGGACAAGGAAGGTCGCCTCATCCTGTCCAAGAAGCGCGCGCAGTACGAGCGCGCCTGGGGCGACGTGGAGAGGATCAAGGAGAACGACGGTGTCGTGACCGGTCAGGTCATCGAGGTCGTCAAGGGCGGCCTCATCGTCGACATCGGCCTCCGCGGCTTCCTCCCCGCCTCGCTCATCGAGCTGCGCCGCGTGCGCGACCTGACGCCGTACCTCGGCCAGGAGCTCGAGGCGAAGATCCTCGAACTCGACAAGAACCGCAACAACGTCGTGCTGTCGCGCCGCGCCCTGCTCGAGCAGACGCAGTCGGAGTCGCGCACCACGTTCCTCAACAACCTGCACAAGGGTCAGGTCCGCAAGGGCGTCGTCTCGTCGATCGTCAACTTCGGTGCGTTCGTCGACCTCGGCGGTGTGGACGGTCTCGTTCACGTGTCCGAGCTGTCGTGGAAGCACATCGAGCACGCGAGCGAGGTCGTGGAGGTGGGCCAGGAGGTCACCGTCGAGATCCTCGAGGTCGACCTCGACCGCGAGCGCGTGTCGCTCTCGCTCAAGGCGACCCAGGAGGACCCGTGGCAGGTCTTCGCCCGCACGCACGCGATCGGCCAGGTCACGCCCGGTAAGGTCACCAAGCTCGTGCCGTTCGGTGCGTTCGTGCGCGTCGCTGACGGCATCGAGGGCCTCGTGCACATCTCGGAGCTCTCCGGCAAGCACGTCGAGCTCGCCGAGCAGGTCGTGTCGGTCGGCGAAGAGGTCTTCGTCAAGGTCATCGACATCGACCTCGAGCGTCGTCGCATCTCGCTCTCGCTGAAGCAGGCGAACGAGTCGGTCGACCCGTACGGCACTGAGTTCGACCCGGCCCTGTACGGCATGGCCACCGAGTACGACGAGAACGGGGAGTACAAGTTCCCCGAGGGCTTCGACCCGGAGACCAACGCCTGGAAGGAAGGCTTCGAGGAGCAGCGCGAGAAGTGGGAGCAGGAATACGCTGCCGCCCAGTCGCGCTGGGAGGCGCACAAGTCCCAGGTCGCGAAGACGCTCGAGGCCGAGGCCGCCGGCTTCGGCTCGGTCGACGCCGCACCGTCCTCCTTCTCGAGCGATGAGGGCCCCTCGGGCACTCTCGCCGACGACGAGGCTCTCGCCGCGCTTCGTGAGAAGCTCGCCGGCAACTGACCTGCACCATTCCGCAGCACGACGCGGGCCGGAGCCTACGGGCTCCGGCCCGCGTCGTCGTCCGGGGCACCGAGACGGGTAGCGTGAAGGGGTGACGGACTTCTCGGGGCACCTTCCCGGGAGCAGGTCCTACCGGCGCCTGCTCGCCGGGCTCTTCTTCGCCGGCGTCGCCACCTTCGCCCAGCTCTACTCGCCGCAGGCCGTGCTCCCGTTCATCGCCGCCGACTTCTCCGTGTCGGCCGCGGGCGCCGCACTGTCGGTGTCCGCGGCCACTCTCGGCCTCGCGGTCGCGGTTCTTCCCTGGTCGATCGTCGCCGACCGCATCGGCCGCGTGCCGGCTATGGCCGCAGGCGTGTCCGCGGCGACCCTGTTCGGACTGCTTGCGCCGCTGCTGCCCACGCTGCCGCTGCTGCTCGCCGCGCGCCTCGTCGAGGGCATCGCTCTCGGAGCGGTGCCCGCCCTCGCGCTCGCGTACCTCGCCGAGGAGGTCGACGCCCGGCATACGGCCGCGGCGGCGGGATCGTACGTGGCCGGCACGACGATCGGCGGACTCGCCGGACGCATCATCGCCGGTCCCTTCGGGGAGCTCGGTCACTGGCGCATCGGGGTGTTCGTGGTCGCGCTCGTGTGCGCCGGCTCGGCGGTGCTCTTCCTCGTGCTCGCGCCCCGTGCGCGCGGGTTCGCCGCGGCATCCGCTCTGACCCTCACCCGTGTGCGCGCGGCACTCGTCGGCAACCTGCGCTCCCGCATGCAATGGGCGCTCTACGCGCAGGGATTCCTGTTGATGGGCGGGTTCGTCGCGCTGTTCAACTATCTCGGCTTCGAGCTCGCGGGTCCGGCGTACGGCGTGCCCGCCTGGCTCGTGAGCCTGATCTTCGTGGCCTACCTCGCCGGCACGGCCTCCTCGCCGTGGGCGGGCCGGCTGGCGTCACGGCACGGCCGGCGTCGGGTGCTCGTCGCCTCGATCGGCATGTTCGTGGTCGGCATCGCGCTCACCGTCGTTCCGTCGCTGCCGGTGGTGATCGTCGGGCTCCTCGTGTTCACGGCAGGTTTCTTCGCGGCGCACGCGATCGCGTCGGGTTGGGCGCCCGTGTCAGCGGCGCCCGGTGGTCGCGCGCAGGCATCCGCGCTCTACAACCTCGGCTACTACATCGGGTCGAGTCTGTTCGGCTGGGCACTCGGACTGGTGTTCGCGGGTCTCGGCTGGCCGGCCCTCGCGGCCGCCGTGATCGCGCTGGAGCTGACCGCCGCCCTCATCGCTCTGACGCTCCTCCCGGGCCGCGGCGCCCGCCCGGTGCAGGCGGCGTCATGACGCGCCCGTCGGATCGGTCGGCACGGAGGGTCTCGGGGCGGTAACGTCGCACTATGCCGTCAACTGGCGCAGGAGAGGGGTCGACTCCGCCGGGGAGCCAGGCGAACGACGTCCTGCAGGTCATCCTGCATCGGGCGGTCACGATGTTCAGTCTGCCTCCGCTGCTGGAGAGCGCTCGCGCGCGCACAGTGATCGTCTTGCAGACGACGCTGTTCGCGGCGATCGGCCTGCTCGCGCTCTGGACGTTCCTGTTCCCGCTGCCGGGAGACGTGGGCCTGTTCGCCGTCGGCCTCGTGCTGCTGTTCGGGGCCACGTGCGCCGCGTTCATCGTTCCGTGGGGGAGTCTGAACGCGTGGGCGAGCCTTGCGCTTCCGCTGCTGGACGTCGTCGCCATCTATGTGATGCGGCAGGCGGCGCCCACCGCCGGTATCGGCGGCATGCTCGTGCTGCCGGTGATCTGGCTGTCGGTGTTCTTCGGGGCTGCCGGGTATCTCGTCTCCCTCGTCTCGGTGCTGGGGCTGTTCGTGATCCTCCCCACGATCGACGCGAGACAGACCCTCGGGTTCGCGACCATCACGACACCGCTCGTCTTCCTGATCGTGGCGACGCTCAGCCTCGTCGGTGCCCGACAGCTCGCGGCTCAGCGTCGGCTGTTCTCCCGTCAGCGCGATGCGATGTCCATCACCCTGCAGCGCTCCCTCCGACAGGAGGTGTTGCTGGCGGAGGTGCTCGACACCATCGACTTCGGCGTGCTCCGACTCGGCGCCGACGGCTCGATCACCGTCGCGAACGAGGCGCACGACCGGTTGCAGCGCGCGGCGCGGGTCGCCGACAGCGCGACCCCGAGCGGGACCGCATCGGTCTACGCCGCCGACGGTGCCACCCCGCTCGATGCGCACGACATCCCGTTCGCGCGCGCCGCGCGGGGCGAGGTGTTCGACAACCAGGTGGTGTGGTTCGGCGCACCGGGGTCGCGCCGGCGTGCGCTGAGCGTGTCGGTGCGCCGCACCTTCGCCGCCGACGGAGCCGACTCGGGGGCGGTCATCGTCTCCCGCGACGTCACGAGCGAGCTCACGGCTCTGCGCGCCCGCGACTCGCTCGTCGCGTCCGTCTCGCACGAGCTGCGCACGCCGCTCACCTCGATCATCGGATACCTCGAGCTCGCCATCGACGACCCCGACGTCCCGGCGCACGCGCGCGGCAGTCTGGAGGTCGCGGAGCGCAACGCCGAGCGACTCCTCGGCATCGTGTCGGACATCCTCACGGCCTCGAGTCGATCGGAGATGTCGGCGGACCTGACCGTGGCGCAGCAGGACATCGACGTCGCCGAGATGCTGCGGGCCAGCGGCGTCGCCTATCGCCCGAGCGCCGCCGAGCGAGGCATCGAGATCGAGATCGACGAGATCGCCCACGTGCGCGCCTACGCCGACCCCCTCCGCATGCGTCAGGTGCTCGACAACCTCGTGAGCAACGCCGTGAAGTACAACCGCGACGGCGGCACCGTCTCGCTCGCGGCGACATCCGACGGCCTCTCGACCTGGCTGACCGTCACCGACACCGGCATCGGGATGTCGCGGGACGCCCTCGGTCGCCTGTTCGAACGGTTCTTCCGCGCCGACGCCAGCCGCACGGGCGGTACAGGACTGGGCCTGTCGATCGCGCGTGACCTGGTGCGCGCCCACGGTGGCGACATCACCGTTGAATCGACGCCCGGAATCGGAAGCGTCTTCACGGTGCGCCTGCCCGCATCGGCCGAGGCGCTCGACTCTCCGGCACCCGCAGACCTGACCGAACTCGCCCAGCGCTCCCCGCGCGCGGCGGAGGTCGGATCGGTCTGGAAGGAGCGTGGAGCATGATCCTGGATGCTTTCACCGCGTCGTTCGTCTCAGGTCTGATCTTCCTGACGGCCGCCGCCATCTTCGTGGTCACGTCGCTGGTGCGTCGGGACCGCGGTCCCGTGCAGCTCTGGTCCCTCGGCTACCTGCTCAGCGCGATCGGCGTGATCGCGTACGTCGTCTGGAACGCCCTGATCGGCTCCGGCTGGGCGAGCACGGCGGCCCTCGCCGTCGGCAACGCGACGATGGTCGCCGCGGCCGCCGCGCTCGCAATCGGATGCCGCGTCGCCGACGGCCGGCGCGCGGGCGGGCCGCTCCTGCTCGGTCTCGGGCTCGGCGTGGCGACGGCGATCTCCACGCTCGTCGACGGGCCGGACGCGGGAGCGTGGGCCGGGGGCGCGTGGCTGTTCCTCAGCATCGGGATCTTCGCCGCGGTGGGATCGTGGTACTGCCTGCGCGGCCGGCTCTCACGGTTCGGATTCGGCAAGGTGCTGGGCATCGCGTTCCTCGCCGAGGCTGTCGTGTACATCCTGCGCGGCGTCGTGGTCATCACCGTCGGCTCCGGGCAGCCGCTGTTCCAACTCTGGCTCGGCAGTGGCCCCGTGAGCGCGTTCTTCATCGTGTTCACCGTCGTCGTGCTGGTCGCGACATCCATCCTCCGCTACGAGCTCGGTCCCCGTGAGACGCTGCTCTCGGCGGGAGCCGTGATGCCCGGGATGCGCGAGGGGTACCTCGACGCCGAAGGATTCCGCCGCATGGTGGACCTGCTGCTGCGCAAGGGATCCGAGCGCACCGAGTTCGTCGTCGTGTGCGCGGTGCACATCGACGCGGCCGAGGACATCTCCGCCTCCTTCGGCGGTGACGTCCTCGCGGAGCTGCGGGCGAGCGTCGCGGCCGCTGCTCGTCGATACAGCGTCGCGAACGCGCTGCTCGCCATCGAGCATGGTGTCGTGCTCACGTGCGCGATGGCCGCGAGCCCGCCCGACGCGCGTCGCCAGGCGGCGCTGCTGTACCGCGGCGTGATCGAGACGCTCGTGCAGGAGGACGGCGTCGTGCTTCCTGCGATCGGCGTCGGGGCGGCGCTGAGCACCACCGTCGGCTTCGAGACGTCCGCGATGGTCGACGGTGCGCGCGCGGCGGCGGCTCGCGCGGCCGCGACCGACGAGTCATCCGTCGTCTTCGCGCCGAGCGTGTCGCACGCGTCATCGCGGTAACGTCGTCGAATGGCCGCCACCGAGGATCGTGACGCCGACCTTCGCGGTCGGGTGGCGATGCTCAACCAGCTGCTGCTGTGCGTGATCCTGGTCGTGATCGTGCTGGCGGTCGCGATCACCGACCGTGCGGCCGACCACTCACTCCTCCTCGTCGCGACGGTGATCGTGCTGGCCGGGGGAGCGGCGACCCTGGTGGTGCCGTGGGCGCGGATCGCCCGTGCGTGGGTCTACGTGATCCCGCTCGCGGACATCGTCGCGATCGGCCTCGCGCGTTCCGAGCAGCACCTGCTCGGGATCGAGCTGCTGTGGGCGTTCCCGGTGATGTGGATGGCAACCCTCGGTCTCACCGCGTTCCTCACCGCCGCAGCGCTCGTGCTCGTCGAATTCGGGGCGATCATCGCGCTGGCGGGAGCCTCCGGCAGCGCGGTGAGCTACCTGCTCCCGGCCGCCGTCATCGTCGCCATCGGGGTGACGAGCTACGTGAGCAGCCGCCGCTACCGCGCCCAGCGGGTGCTGCTGGACAAGCAGACCGCTCTGCTGTCGGGTGCGCTGTCGCGTGCGCAGGGCCACGAGGAGCTGATGACCGACGTGCTCGATGCCGTCGACTTCGGCGTGATCCGCATCACCGCGGACGGCGAGGTCTCGGTCTTCAACGAGGCGCTCGGGCGCATCCAACGCTCGATCCCCGGCTTCGGTCGCCTCGATCGTCCGATCGGGGACGCCTACGCGGCCGACGGCGTCACCCTCATCGAGGAGCCGGACCGCCCGCTGCGGCGCGCGCTGCGCGGCGAGCTGTTCGAGAACGAGGTCATCTGGTTCGGTCCCCCCGACCAGCCGCGAACGGCGCTGTCGATGACGGCGCGCCAGCTGCGCTCGGGTGACGGCGCGCCCGCCGGGTGCGTCATCGTCGCGCGCGACGTCACCGCCGAGCTCACTGCACTCCGGGCGCGCGATCGACTCGTGTCGTCGATCTCGCACGAGCTGCGCACGCCCCTCACCTCTGTGCTCGGATACATCGACCTCGCCATCGACCACCTCGACCGGCCCGACGACGCCGCCCGCGATCTCGACGTCGCCGCCAAGAACGGCGAGCGTCTGCTGGAGATCATCGCGGACATCCTCGCCGCGTCGAGCACCTCGCGCGGATCCATCGACCTCACCATCTCGCCGAAGCAGATCGACGTGGCCGAGCTCGTGCAGCAGGCGGCCGAGGCGTGGCGCGCCCGGGCGGCCTACACGTCGATCTCCATCGACGCGACAGACGTGCTGCCGGCGAGCGCCTGGGCGGATGCCGCGCGCATCCGGCAGGTGGTCGACAACCTCGTCAGCAACGCGGTGAAGTACAACGTCGATGGCGGCAGCATCGCCGTGCGCACGTCGTCGGATGGCACCTCGACCTTCATCGACGTGCAGGACACGGGCGTCGGCATCTCCGCCGAGGACCAGCGTCGTCTGTTCGAGCAGTACTTCCGGGCGAGGCGCGATGTCGAGGGCTCCGGGCTCGGACTGTCGATCAGCCGGGACATCGTGCGCGCCCACGGGGGCGACATCACCGTGCGGAGCGCCCCGGGGACGGGATCGACCTTCACCGTCCGGCTTCCCGCCCAGCCTCGAGGTCAGGGCGATCGCGAGTTGCACGCATGACCCTCGATCTGGCCAGTGTCTCGGTCATGACCGCGCTCGTCGTCGCGGTCGCCGGCATCCTGTTCGTCTCCGAGACGCTGCTGCGCCGCGACGAGGCGGTCGGCGCGTTCTGGGCGATCGCCTTCCTCTCCGGCATCGGCACGAGCACGGCCTACCTGGTCTGGGCGGTCGGCGTCGGCGGGTTCGTGCCGATCGCCATCGGCAACGCCCTGTTCGTGTCCTCCGCGGGCTGCATGTGGCTCGGCGCCCGGGCGTTCAACCAGAGGGCCGTACGCGGACCCGTGCTGCTGGTCGCACTGTGCGTCGCGGTGAGCGCAGCGGCGGTGATCGTGCGCGGTCCGGCTGGAGGGGACTGGGCGGGCGCCTTCGTGATGTTCGTGAACATCGCGGGGTTCGCCGCACTCGGAGCCGTCGAGATGCGACGGCGACCGGTCGGGCGGCTGCGGTCATCCGTCTCGCTGGCGGTCGTGCTCGGCATCCAGTCCGCGTACTACGTCGCGCGCACCGTCGTGTTCGTCGCGTCGGGACCCGACTCGGATCTGTTCCGGGTGGGGTTCGGAACGATCTCGACGAGCGTCCTGACGGTCACCCTGACGATCGTCGCCGTCGTCGTGACCTCCGTGCTCCGCGCGAGCCGCAGTCAGCTGCGCGGGTACGGGTGGGTGTCCGACAGCGGCATCGCCGGCGACGGTGTGTTCCTGTACCCGACGTTCTTGCGCGCTCTCGACGATCTGCTCGAGCGCGCGAGGTGGGAGGGGCGACTCGTCGCCGTGATCTCGGTGCGCATCGACGATCTGCGTCGCATCGGCGACGCGTTCGGCGAGGAGGTCCGCACGAGCGCGCTGCACCTGCTGCGGGATGGTGTGCGTCGGCACGCGCCGCTCGCCTCTCTGATCGGCGAGGACGACGATCCCGGCCTGCTGTTCACGGTGCTCGCTCCCGATCCGATGGCCGTGCGCCGGGTCGCGGTGGGTGCGCACCGAGCGCTGTTCGATGCCCTCGGTCGCAGCGGCCAGGGCGTGCTCCCCGTGGTCGGTGTCGGCGTCGCGTTGAGCGAGACGATCGGCTACGACACCGAGCGTCTGGTCGCGGGGGCCCGCGCGGCGGCGCGCAAGGCGCCGACCATGCCGGATTCGTCGGTGATGTTCGCGGGCGTCGACGACGCCGGTGGGGCGGAGTAGGACGGCGGATGCCGCGGCCCGTGCCATGCTCGTGACATGCCACTCATCGCGCTGACCGGCGGTATCGCCTCGGGGAAGTCCACGATCGCCGCGCGGCTGCGGGAGCACGGCGCGGTCGTCGTCGATGCCGACGCACTGGTGCGCGAAGTGCAGGCGCCGGGGAGCGCGGTGCTCGCACGCATCGCCGATGTGTTCGGCGCCGATGTGCTGGATGCGTCCGGAGCGCTCGACCGCCCCGCGCTCGGCGCACGGGTGTTCGGCGACCGTTCCGCGCTCGCCCGGTTGAATGCGATCGTGCATCCGGCAGTGCGCGCGGAGTCTGCGGCGCGGTTCGCCGCGGCCTTCGCCGAGGACCCCGCCGCGGTCGTGGTCTACGACGTGCCGCTGCTCGTCGAGGCCCGCGTCGACGATCCGTGGGAGCGCATCGTCGTGGCGCACGCTCCGGCGGCTCTGCGCGAGCAGCGCCTGGTCGAGCTTCGGGGGCTCTCGCCCGACGATGCCCGTGCGCGCATCGCGTCGCAGGTCTCCGATGAGGCCCGGCTCGCGATCGCCGACGACGTCATCGACACGAGCGGCACAGTGGGGGAGACGATCGCCCAGGTGGACGCCCTCTGGAGCCGGCTACGCGGCTGACCCCGTCGGCCGGTGGCCGGACCACGCCCCGATGTCGGCGGCCGCGCCTACCCTGGAGACGTGCAGACCACACGTTCCGTCCGACCCTTCGAGGTCGTCTCCGAGTACGAGCCGTCGGGCGACCAGCCTCAGGCGATCGCCGATCTCGCGGCCCGCATCAACGCGGGGGAGACTGACATCGTGCTGCTGGGCGCCACCGGAACCGGCAAGTCCGCGACCACGGCGTGGTTGATCGAGCAGGTGCAGCGACCGACGCTCGTCCTCGCCCACAACAAGACGTTGGCGGCGCAGCTCGCGAACGAGTTCCGCGAACTCATGCCGCACAACGCGGTCGAGTACTTCGTCTCGTACTACGACTACTACCAGCCCGAGGCCTACGTCCCGCAGACTGACACCTTCATCGAGAAGGACAGCTCGATCAACGCGGAGGTGGAGCGGCTGCGGCACTCCACCACCAACTCGCTGCTGTCGCGCCGTGATGTCATCGTGGTCTCCACGGTGTCGTGCATCTACGGTCTCGGTGCCCCCGAGGAATATCTGCGCGCGATGGTCGCGCTGCAGGTGGGGGAGCGATACGACCGTGACGCCCTGATCCGACAGTTCATCGCGATGCAGTACAACCGCAATGACGTCGACTTCTCGCGGGGCAACTTCCGGGTGCGCGGCGACACGATCGAGATCATCCCGGTCTACGAGGAGTACGCGATCCGCATCGAGCTGTTCGGCGACGAGATCGAGGCGCTCTACATGCTGCATCCGCTCACCGGCGACGTGGTGCAGAAGCTCGACTCGGTGCCCATCTTCCCGGCGTCGCACTACGTGGCGGGCACCGACGTCGTGCAGCGTGCGATCGGCACGATCGAAGACGAGCTGACCGATCGTCTCGCCGAGCTCGAGAAGCAGAACAAGCTCCTCGAGGCGCAGCGCCTGCGCATGCGCACGACGTTCGATCTCGAGATGCTGCAGCAGCTCGGCTTCTGCTCGGGCATCGAGAACTACTCGCGTCATCTCGACCAGCGTGAGGCGGGCGAGCCGCCGCACACGCTGCTCGACTTCTTCCCCGACGACTTCCTCCTCGTCATCGATGAATCGCACGTGACGGTTCCCCAGATCGGTGCGATGTACGAGGGGGATGCCTCGCGCAAGCGCACACTCGTCGAGCACGGGTTCCGCCTGCCGAGCGCCCTCGACAACCGGCCGCTGAGGTGGGATGAGTTCAAGGGGCGGATCGGCCAGACCGTGTATCTCTCGGCCACGCCCGGTCGCTATGAGATGGGCATCGCCGATGGCGTCGTCGAGCAGATCATCCGACCGACCGGTCTCGTGGATCCCGAGATCGTCGTGAAGCCGTCGAAGGGGCAGATCGACGATCTGCTGTAGCAGATCCGTCTGCGGGTCGAGCGCGACGAGCGCGTGCTGGTGACCACGCTCACGAAGAAGATGGCGGAGGAGTTGACCGACTTCCTCGGCGAGCACGGTGTGCGCGTGCGCTATCTGCACTCCGACGTCGACACGTTGCGGCGCGTCGAGCTGCTCACCGAGCTCCGCGCCGGCGTCTACGACGTGCTTGTCGGCATCAACCTGCTGCGCGAGGGTCTCGACCTCCCCGAGGTCTCTCTCGTGGCGATCCTTGACGCCGACAAAGAAGGCTTCCTTCGCAGCGGCACCTCGCTCATCCAGACGATCGGGCGCGCGGCCCGCAACGTCTCGGGGGAGGTGCACATGTACGCCGATACAGTCACCGACTCGATGCGCTCGGCGATCGATGAGA
Organism: Microbacterium sp. SCN 71-21; assembly: GCF_001725695.1. Classification (NCBI taxonomy): domain Bacteria; kingdom Bacillati; phylum Actinomycetota; class Actinomycetes; order Micrococcales; family Microbacteriaceae; genus Microbacterium; species Microbacterium sp. SCN 71-21. The sequence goes on along the minus strand of NZ_MEGA01000012.1, from coordinate 20,728 downwards.
CCGCCCGTCGTCGCGAACTGCAGGTCGCGTACAACACGGAGAGGGGCATCGATCCGCAGCCATTGCGCAAGAAGATCGCCGACATCACCGACGCACTCGCCCGGGAAGGGGCGGACACCAAGGCGATGCTCGCCCGCGGCGGCCGCGATCAGGGTCGCGGCAAGGCGCCGACGCCCAACCTTCGGCGCGAGGGAATCGCGGCAGAGGGGGCGGCCCAGCTCGAGTCGACGATCTCGGATCTGAGCGATCAGATGCTCGCGGCAGCATCCGAGCTGAAGTTCGAGCTGGCGGCGCGGCTGCGCGACGAGGTGCAGGAGCTCAAGCGCGAGCTGCGGGCGATGGAGAAGGCCGGTCACGCCTGATCTGCGGGTGATGCCCCATGCTCTCGATGCACATCCCGGTCGCGTCCGCCCTGCTCGGCCGCGATCAGGGGCAGCGCAGCAGCGGTTTGGGTCCGTTGCGGTCGATGCGATGATCGCGCATCGGCTGGCGGCACAGCGGGCAGGGCTGGATGTCGCGGGCGGGCGGCTCGTCGTCGGTGTAGGGTCCGACGGCGGCCGGTCCGGCGGCGCGGACGAGCGCGGCGTTCACGAAGGCGTACCATCCGCCCGCGGCGTTCACACGGTCGCGCAGCGGGGGGCGCCTTTTCTTTCGTGGCATAAGAGTTAGTGTACTAAGGAACGCGGAGAGAGTGACCACCACCGACATCCTCGCGCTGGAGAACCAGCTGTGCTTCGCCGCCGTCACAGCCGCCCGCAACATCGTGCAGGCGTACCGTCCGGTGCTCGAGCCGCTCGGGCTGACCCACCCCCAGTACCTCGTCATGCTCGCGCTGTGGGAGCGCGATCCGCGCTCCCTCGGCGAGCTCGCCGCCGCGCTCGCGCTCGAACCGGCGACGGTGTCCCCCCTGGTCAAGCGACTCGAGGCGCAGGGGCTTCTCGTCCGCACGCGGCGTCCGGGTGACGAGCGCACGCTCGACATCGCGGTGACGGACACCGGGCGCGCCCTTCGTGCACAGGCCCTCGAGGTGCCCGCGCAGGTGCTCGCACGCACCGGGCTCACGGTCGATGAGGCGGTCGCCCTCCGCGACGCGCTCGCCCGGTTCGCCGGGGCCAAGCCCACCGCGTGATCCGCGCGGAGCCGGTGTCGGAGGTCGCTCCTACACTTGACGGGTGCCCATCGTCCCCGTGTCCAACCTCGGCCCCCACACCTCCACGCTCACGGTGCGCGGCGCCCGCGTGCACAACCTCAAGAACGTCGACCTCGACATCCCGCGCGACGCGCTCGTGGTCTTCACCGGGCTCTCGGGCTCCGGCAAGTCGAGCCTCGCGTTCGACACGATCTTCGCCGAGGGTCAGCGTCGCTACGTCGAGTCGCTGAGCGCCTACGCCCGGCAGTTCCTCGGTCAGGTCGACCGACCCGACGTCGATTTCATCGAGGGCCTGAGTCCCGCTGTCTCGATCGATCAGAAGTCGACGAACCGCAACCCGCGCTCGACCGTCGGCACGATCACGGAGATCCACGACTACATGCGTCTGCTCTGGGCGCGTATCGGGGTCCCTCACTGCCCCGAGTGCGGCGAGCAGATCCAACGCCAGACCGTGCAGCAGATCGCCGACCAGCTGATGGAACTGCCCGAGCGCACCCGCTATCAGATCGTCGCTCCGGTCGTGACCCAGAAGAAGGGGGAGTTCGTCGACCTCTTCAAAGAGCTCTCCGCCAAGGGCTACGCGCGCGCGGTCGTCGACGGCGATCTGGTGCAGCTCTCCGAGCCGCCGACGCTGAAGAAGAGCTACAAGCACGACATCGCCGTCGTCGTCGACCGCCTCGTCGCCTCGCCCGACATCCTCAGCCGGGTCACCGACTCGGTCGAGACGGCCCTCGGGCTCGCCGGCGGCGTCGTGCAGATCAACTTCGTCGACGAAGAGGGGGATGCCGCGTGGCAGTCCTTCTCTGAGAAGCTCGCCTGTCCGAACGGCCACCCCCTGCAGCTCACCGAGATCGAGCCGCGAACCTTCTCGTTCAACGCCCCGTTCGGTGCCTGCCCGGCGTGCTCCGGCCTCGGCACCCGCATGTCCGTCGACCCCGAGCTCATGCTCGGCGACGAGGAGCTCTCGATCCGCGAGGGTGTCATCATCCCGTGGACGACGCAGGGCAAGGGGCTGTTCCAGTACTACGAGCGACTGCTCGAGGGGCTCGCCGACGACCTCGGCTTCTCACTCGACACCCCGTGGAAGAAGCTGACGCCCGACGTGCGAGAGGCGGTGCTGCGCGGTGAGAACTACAAGGTGACCGTCAAGTTCCGCAACCGCTACGGCCGGGAGATGCGCTACTCGTCCGGCTTCGAGGGCGTCGCGCCCTACATCGAGCGCCAGTACGTGCAGGCGGAGTCCGACACGCAGCGACAGCGGTGGTCGGAGTTCCTGCGGGAGGTGCCGTGCCCGGTCTGCAACGGCGACCGTCTCAAGCCCGAGGTGCTCGCCGTGCTCGTCCACGGCAGCTCGATCGCCGACGCATCCCGGCTCAGCCTCTCCGACGCGCAGGCGTTCTTCGCCGACCTCGAGCTCACCGACCGCGAGGCGAAGATCGCGGCCGCGGTGCTGCGCGAGATCCGTGCTCGACTCGACTTCCTCATCCAGGTCGGGCTCACCTACCTCAACCTCAGCCGTTCGGCCGGCTCCCTCTCGGGCGGCGAGGCGCAGCGCATCCGGCTCGCGACCCAGATCGGGTCGGGGCTGACCGGTGTGCTCTACGTCCTCGACGAGCCGTCGATCGGTCTTCACCAGCGCGACAACCGGCGTCTGATCGAGACGCTCCTCACCCTCAAGAGCCTCGGCAACACGCTCATCGTCGTCGAGCATGACGAGGAGACCATCCACGCCGCCGACTGGATCGTCGACATCGGTCCCCGCGCCGGCGTCGACGGCGGGCATGTCGTGCACTCGGGTCCGCTTGCGCAACTCCTGGGCGAGGAGGCATCCCTCACCGGCGACTACCTCTCCGGCCGCCGGGCGATCCCGACGCCCGAGAAGCGCCGCAAGATCGACAAGAAGCGCATGCTCAGCGTGGTCGGGGCGCGGGAGAACAACCTGCGCAATGTGACGGCCGACTTCCCGCTCGGGGTGCTCACGGCCGTCACCGGCGTGAGCGGGTCGGGCAAGTCGTCGCTCGTGAACGACATCCTGTACGAGGTGCTCGCCCAGAAGCTCAACGGCGCGCGCACGGTCCCGGGCAAGCACACACGGGTGACCGGGCTCGACAACCTCGACAAGGTCGTGCACGTCGATCAGGCGCCCATCGGCCGCACTCCGCGCTCGAACCCTGCGACCTACACCGGGGTGTTCGACCGCATCCGCACGCTCTTCAGCGAGACCCCCGAGGCGAAGGCCCGCGGCTACCAGCCGGGACGCTTCTCGTTCAACGTCAAGGGCGGGCGCTGCGAGGCGTGCTCCGGTGACGGCACGATCAAGATCGAGATGAACTTCCTGCCCGACGTCTACGTCGACTGCGAGGTCTGCCACGGCAAGCGCTACAACCGCGACACGCTGAGCGTGCACTACAAGGGGCGCAACATCGCCGAGGTGCTGGAGATGCCGATCGCCGAGGCGGCCGACTTCTTCGAGCCGATCCAGGCGATCCATCGCTACCTGCGCACCCTCGTCGACGTGGGCCTGGGCTATGTTCGGCTCGGCCAGTCCGCGACGACGCTCTCGGGCGGCGAGGCGCAGCGCGTGAAACTGGCGACCGAGTTGCAGCGACGCAGCAACGGTCGCAGCATCTACGTGCTCGACGAGCCGACGACCGGCCTGCACTTCGAGGACGTCCGCCGACTGCTCGAGGTGCTCGGCGGCCTCGTGGACAAGGGCAACACCGTCATCGTCATCGAGCACAACCTCGACGTCATCAAGTCCTCGGACTGGATCATCGACCTCGGACCCGAGGGTGGCTCCGGCGGCGGCCAGATCATTGCCACGGGCACGCCGGAGCAGGTCGCGCGCGCCGAGGGCAGCCACACCGGCGCCTTCCTCGCCGAGATCCTCGAACAGGACGCGGAGCGCAAGGCGAGCTGACGTGGCATCCGATCTGCCCTATCGCCCGAAGCAGGGCGAGATCCCGACGACCCCGGGCGTCTACCGGTTCCGCGACGCCCAGGGGCGCATCCTGTACGTCGGCAAGGCGAAGAACCTGCGCGCGCGCCTGTCGAACTACTTCGCGCCGCTGCACACCATGCACGAGCGCACGCGGCGCATGGTCACCACGGCGGCGAGCGTCGAATGGACCGTCGTCTCCAGCGACGTCGAGGCCCTGCAGCTCGAGTACATGTGGATTCAGGAGTTCACGCCGCCCTTCAACGTGCGCTACAAGGACGACAAGTCCTACCCCTACATGGCCATCACCCTCGCCGACGAGGCGCCGCGGGTGATCGTCACCCGCAACCGCAAGATCCGCGGTGCGAAGTACTTCGGTCCCTACCCCAAGGTGTGGGCGGTGCACGAGGTCATCGACCTCATGATCAAGGTCTTCCCGATCCGCACGTGCTCGGATGCCTCCTACAAGAAGGCCATGGCGACGGGTCGCCCGTGCTTCCCCGGGCAGATCGGGCGCTGCGGCGGCCCGTGCTCGATGCGGGTGAGCATCGAGGAGCACCGTGCGATCGTCGACGACTTCGTCGCCTTCATGGCCGGTGGTGATCAGCGGGTCACCCGCCAGCTCACCGCGCGCATGCGCGAGGCCGCGGCAGCCATGGACTACGAGTCGGCCGCCGTCTACCGTGACCGCCTCAGCGCGGTCGAGGCGGTGCTCGGCAAGAGCGCGCTCGTGCTCAGCGACGACACCGACGCCGATCTGTTCGGCATCGCCGAGGACGAGCTCGCGGCGGCGGTGCAGCACTTCGTGATCCGCGGCGGTCGTGTACGCGGGGTGCGCGCGACGACCATCGAGAAAGAACTCGACATCGCGGGCGCCGAGCTCGTCGACCAGGTGCTGCAGCGCACCTACGGCGGCGCGGATGCCGCGGACATCCCGCGCCAGGTGCTCGTGCCGCAGTTGCCCGACGACGCCGCCGACCTCGAGGCGTGGCTGCGCGAGCGGCGCGGGAAGAACGTGACCGTCGGCATCGCGCAGCGCGGCCCGAAGGCCGACCTCATGCGCACGGCGACGATCAACGCCCAACAGGCGCTGCTGCTCCACAAGACCCGGCGCTCGAGCGACTACGTCGCACGCACACAGGCGCTCACCGATCTGCAGGAGGCGCTCGGACTCGCTGAGGCGCCGTTGCGGATCGAGTGCTACGACGTCTCCCACCTGTCCGGCACCAACGTCGTCGCATCCATGGTCGTGTTCGAGGACGGCTTGCCGCGCAAAGACCAGTACCGCTCGTTCGGCATCGCCGAGACATCCGACGACACCGACTCCATCTACCAGGTGCTCACTCGCCGGCTCGCGCACGTCGACGACGCTCCCGACGACTCCGTGCCCGAGGCGACCGACCAGGGCGAGGATGTCGTCGTGACGCGGCAGAAGCCCCGATTCGCCTACCGTCCCCAGCTGCTCATCGTCGACGGCGGCAGACCTCAGGTCGCGGCGGCGGAACGGGCCCTTCGGGACAGCGGCCACAGCGAGATCGCTCTCTGCGGCATCGCCAAGCGCCTCGAAGAGGTGTGGCTGCCCGGAGAGGAGTACCCGGTCATCCTGCCCCGTACATCGGAGGCTCTCTACCTCGTGCAGCGCCTGCGCGACGAGGCCCACCGGTTCGCGATCACCCACCAGCGAAAGCGCCGCAAGCGCGACATCACCACGGTGCTCGCCGAAGTGCCCGGCCTCGGCGACGCGCGCATCAAGGCGCTGCTGCGACACTTCGGCTCGGTCACCGCTCTCCGCGGCGCGAGCCCCGAGGAGATCGCACACCTGCCCGGCATCGGGCCGAAGCTCGCCGCGGCCGTCCATTCCCGCCTCATCGCTCGATAGGGTGGAGACGACGGGGAGGCGCGGATGGACCAGACGGCACCGGGTGTGACCGGCGAAGTGCTGGTCGTGACCGGGATGTCCGGTGCGGGGCGCTCGACCGTCGCCAACGCGCTCGAGGATCTCGGGTGGTATGTCGTCGACAACCTCCCGCCCCAGATGATCAAGCCGATGCTCGAGCTGTCCGAGCTCGCTCAGGAGGCGGTTCCGCGGGTTGCCGTCGTGCTCGATGTGCGCGGGCGCGACCTCTTCGAGCGCCTGCCCGAGGTCACGCGATCGCTGCGTGATGCCCGCCACCTGCGCGTCATGTTCCTGGATGCGTCGGACGATGTGCTCGTACGCCGGTTCGAGGCCGTGCGTCGCCCGCATCCGCTGCAGGGGGACGGCACGCTGGTCGACGGAATCCGTCGCGAGCGCGCGCGCCTGTCCCGGGTGAGGGAGAGCGCCGACCTCGTGGTCGACACCTCGCACTCGAACGTGCATCAGCTCACGACGAAGATCGCCGACCTCTTCGCCGAGTCCGGTGCGGCGCGGCACTCCGTGACGGTGATGAGCTTCGGCTTCAAGTACGGGCTCCCGGCCGATGCCGACCTCGTCGCCGACATGCGCTTTCTGCCCAACCCGTTCTGGGTCGAGGACCTCCGCTCCCTCACCGGGGAGGACGAGTCGGTGCGGGACTACGTGCTCTCCCAGCCCGGTGCGCGCGAGTTCCTCGACGCCTACACGGCAGCATTGCGCCCCGTGCTCGAGGGGTACCAGCGCGAGAACAAAAGGCATTCGACGGTGGCGATCGGATGCACCGGGGGAAAGCACCGCTCGGTCGTCATGGCTCGCGAGATCGCCCAGCGCCTCGACGACGTCCCGGGCGTGACGACACGCGTGGCGCACCGCGACCTCGGTCGCGAGTAGGCTGGAACGTCGTTCTCGAGCCCAGAAGGAGTGCCGTGCCGCTGACGGTCGATGTGAAGTCCGAACTCGTCTCGCTGCGTGACCCCCGCCCGACGGCGAGGGTCGCGGAGCTCACCGCACTGCTGCGGTTCGCGGGGGGACTGCACTCCATCGCCGGCCGGGTCGCGGTGGAGGCCGAGGTCGATTCCGAACGCCTCGCGCGCCGCGTCGCCCGCGAACTCGCCGAGATCTACGGCGTGCGGCCCGAGCTGGCGCACGTGCAGGCGTCGGGTGGGCGCACCGGGATCGCCGTGGCCGTGCGGGTCATCGATCAGGGGGAGACACTCGCACGCCAGACCGGGCTCCTGGACCAACGTCGACGTCCCGTGCGCGGGCTTCCCAACAAGCTGACGACCGGCAGCCGCGGTGACCTCGCCGCGGTGTGGCGGGGCGCGTTCCTCGCGACCGGCACTCTTACCGACCCCGGTCGGTCCGCATCTCTCGAGATCGCCTGCCCGTCGTCCGAGGCGGCCATGGCGCTCGTCGGAGCCGGCGCCCGCATCGGCATCGCGTCCAAGGCGCGAGAGGTGCGCGGCGTGCACCGCGTGGTCGTCCGCGAGGGCGACGCGATCCGACTCGCGCTCTTCGAGATGGGCGCGCGCAAGGCGGCGTCGGAGTGGGAGCAGCTGCGGCAGCGCCGTGAGGTGCGCGCCGACGTGAACCGACTCGTTAACTTCGACGACGCGAATCTGCGCCGTTCGGCGCAGGCCGCGGTCGCCGCGTGCGCGCGTGTGGAGCGCGCGCTGGAACTCCTCGGCGACGACGTGCCCGAGCATCTGCGCTCCGCCGGCGATCTTCGCCTCGCGCATCGGGACGCGAGCCTCGACGAGCTCGGCCACCACGCCGACCCGCCGCTCACGAAGGACGCCGTCGCCGGTCGCATCCGCCGCCTGCTCGCGATGGCCGACAAGAAGGCCGAGCAGCTCGGCGTCCCGGGCACCGAAGCGGCGGTGCCCGCCGACGCCATCGAGTGACCGACCGGGGCGCGAGGCGCCCCGCGAGCCGCACGCGTACGGTTACACCGCGTCATCCCGGGAATCAACCCGACGTGCGGCGTCGTTGCCCCTCAATAGGATGAACTCGTCACCCTCGCCGCGCCGAGGACACGGCCGGCGCCGATTCGGAAGAAGAGAACATGGCAACGTACTCCCTGCCCGACCTCCCCTACGACTACGCAGCACTCGAGCCGCACATCAGCGCGACGATCATGCAGCTGCACCACGACAAGCACCACCAGGCGTACGTCACGGGAGCCAACACCGCCCTCGAGCAGCTCGCCGAAGCGCGTGACAAGGGCGACTTCGCCTACGTCAACAAGCTCGAGAAGGACCTCGCGTTCAACCTCGGCGGACACACCAACCACTCGATCTTCTGGACCAACCTGTCACCGGACGGGGGCGACAAGCCCACCGGCGAGCTCGAGTCGGCCATCACCGACCACTTCGGGTCGTTCGACAAGTTCCAGGCGCACTTCTCAGCGGCCGCCCTCGGCGTGCAGGGCTCGGGCTGGGCGGGTCTGTTCTGGGACTCGATCGGTCAGAACCTGATCATCCAGCAGTTCTTCGACCAGCAGGCGCAGTTCGCCGCCGGCACCGTGCCGCTGCTCCTCCTCGACGTCTGGGAGCACGCGTACTACCTCGACTACAAGAACGTGCGCGCCGACTACGTGAAGGCGTTCTGGAACATCGCCAACTGGGCCGACGTGCAGCAGCGCTTCACCACCGCCCGTGAGAAGACTGCGGGTCTGCTGGTAGTGTCGTGACCAGGTGAGGATGCCTCGGAGCCCTCGCTCTGGCGGGGGCTCCGGCATCCTCTTCCCATGGGATCGGCGCCCAGGGCCGACCCCGTTCCGCGACCCGATCGCGGATGGAAACATGCGCGTCAGCGCGACGAGAAAACGGGAGACACCGTGTCTGTCAAGATCGGCATCAACGGCTTCGGCCGTATCGGACGCAACTACCTTCGCGCGGCTCTCGCGCAGGGTGCGGACCTCGACATCGTGGCGGTGAACGACCTCACCGACACCAAGACCCTCGCCCACCTGCTCAAGTACGACTCGGTGGGCGGACGCCTCGACGCCGAGGTCTCGTACACCGAGGACTCCGTCATCGTGAACGGCACCGCCATCAAGGTGTTCGCCGAGCGCGACCCCGCCAACCTCCCGTGGGGCGAGGTCGGCGCGGAGATCGTCATCGAGTCGACCGGCCGCTTCACCAAGGCCGACGACGCCCGCAAGCACATCCAGGGCGGCGCCAAGAAGGTGCTCATCTCGGCTCCGGCCACCGGCGAGGACGGCACGTTCGTCATCGGCGTGAACGAGGACCTCTACGACCCCGAGACGATGCACATCATCTCGAACGCGTCGTGCACCACGAACTGCCTCGCCCCCCTCGCGAAGGTCTTCAACGACAACTTCGGCATCGAGCGCGGCTTCATGATGACCGCTCACGCCTACACCGCGGACCAGAACCTGCAGGACGGCCCGCACGGCGACCTGCACCGCGCCCGCGCCGCGGCGATCAACATCGTTCCGGCCTCGACCGGCGCCGCCAAGGCCATCGGCCTCGTGCTGCCCGAGCTCAACGGCAAGCTGAGCGGCTCGTCCTACCGCGTGCCGGTTCCCACCGGCTCGATCGTCGACCTGACGATCATCACCCCGACCGAGGGCCTCACCAAGGAGGCCATCAACGCCGCCTACGAGGCGGCGGCGGCCGAGGGTCGCCTCGCCGGCATCCTGAAGTACAACGTCGACCCGATCGTCTCCAGCGACATCCAGCAGGACCCGCACTCGTCGGTGTTCGACGCCGGTCTCACGAACGTCTCGGGCAACCTGGTCAAGGTGTCGTCCTGGTACGACAACGAGTGGGGCTACTCGAACCGCCTCGTCGACCTGACCGAGTACGTCGCCGAGCGTCTGTAATCGTCATGGCCCTGCGCACCCTCGCATCGCTGGGTTCGCTGGCCGGCAAGCGCGTCATCGTCCGTGCTGACCTCAATGTCCCCCTGCGGGACGGGGTCATCACGGACGATGGCCGTGTGCGGGCCACGCTGCCGACCCTCAACGCCCTGATCGATCAGGGCGCTCGCGTCGTCGTCGTCTCCCACTTGGGACGTCCCGACGGCGCCCCCGACCCCGCCTACAGCCTGCAGCCCGTCGCTCAGCGTCTCTCCGAACTGCTGGGAGCGCCGGTCGCGTTCGCGCAGGACACGGTGGGGGAGTCGGCGGCCGAAGCGGTCGCCGCTCTCGCAGACGGTGACGTCGCGGTGCTCGAGAACCTGCGGTTCAACGCCGGTGAGACGGCGAAGGATGACGCGACCCGTCGTGCGTTCGCCGAGCAGCTCGCGGCGCTCGGCGACGTGCTCGTCTCCGACGGCTTCGGTGTCGTGCACCGCAAGCAGGCGAGCGTCTATGACCTCGCCGAGCTGCTGCCGTCCGCGGCGGGCTTCCTGATCGAGAAGGAGGTCGAGGTTCTCGATCGCCTGACCGAGAACCCGGAGCGGCCCTACACCGTCGTGCTCGGTGGCTCGAAGGTCAGCGACAAGCTGGGCGTCATCGACCACCTGCTGCCGCGCGTCGACCGCGTGCTCGTGGGCGGCGGCATGCTGTTCACCTTCCTCGTCGCGCTCGGACACCCGGTGGGCTCGAGCCTGCTGGAGAAGGACCAGATCGAGACGGTCAAGGGCTACATCGCCCGCGCCCAGGAGCTGGGCGTCGAGCTCGTCCTCCCGGTGGACGCGGTGGTCGCGGCATCCTTCTCGGGCGACGCCGACCATGTGGTCGCCGCGGCCGACGCTCTCGAGGACACCCCGTTCGGGGCCTCGGGGCTCGGTCTCGACATCGGTCCTAAGACGGCGGAGCAGTTCGCGGAGCTCATCCGGTCGAGCCGCACCGTGTTCTGGAACGGCCCGATGGGCGTCTTCGAGCTCGCCCCGTTCGCGGCCGGCACGAAGGCCGTCGCGCAGGCGCTCACCGAGGTCGACGGCCTCAGTGTCGTCGGCGGTGGCGACTCCGCCGCGGCCGTGCGCCAGCTCGGCTTCTCCGACGACGCGTTCGGTCACATCTCGACCGGCGGCGGCGCCAGCCTCGAGTTCCTCGAGGGCAAGAAACTCCCCGGACTGGAGGTGCTCGGATGGGCGCAGTGACCCGTACCCCGTTCATCGCGGGCAACTGGAAGATGAACCTCGACCACCTGCAGGCGGTCGCACTCGTGCAGAAGCTCCACTGGACGCTGCGCGACGCGAAGCACGAGTCGGGTTCGGTCGAGGTCGCGCTCTTCCCGCCGTTCACGGATCTGCGCCCCGTGCAGACCCTCATCGACGCCGACAAGATCCCGTTCGCGCTCGGCGCGCAGGACATCTCCACCCACGACTCCGGTGCGTACACCGGTGAGGTGTCGGGCCAGTTCCTCGCGAAGCTGGATGTCTCGTACGTGATCATCGGTCACTCCGAGCGCCGCGAGTACCACCACGAGGGCGACGACATCGTGGCCGCCAAGACCCGGGCGGCCCTGCGCCACGGTCTCGTGCCGGTGATCTGCGTGGGCGAGACGGCCGCCGACCTCGAGGAGTACGGCGCCTCTGCCGTTCCCGTGAAGCAGCTCGGCATCGCACTCGAGGGGCTGTCCGCAGACGCGGACATCGTCGTCGCATACGAGCCGGTCTGGGCGATCGGCTCGGGCCAGGCGGCGACGCCGGAGCAGGCGCAGGAGGTCGCTGCCGCCCTGCGTGCGGTGATCGCCGACGCGCTCGGGGCCGATGCGGCCGCGCGCACGCGCATCCTCTACGGCGGATCGGTGAAGTCCTCGAACATCGCCAGCTTCCTGCGTGAGCCCGACGTCGACGGCGCTCTCGTCGGCGGTGCGAGCCTGGTGGCCGACGAGTTCGCGGCGATCATCCGCTTCCAGAAGCACGTCGGGGTCTGACCCCGACGACGCGCGGTGACGCCCGCCACCTGGCGGGCGTCACCGCGCCGTTATACTGAACGTCTGTGCGTCCCGACGGGTCGCTTCGGAAAGGTTGTCTCGAAAGTGCAGATCCTCGAGTTCGTGCTCCAGGTGCTCCTCGGCATCACGAGCCTGCTGCTGACCCTCCTCATCCTGCTCCACAAGGGCCGCGGTGGCGGACTGTCCGACATGTTCGGCGGCGGCATGAGCTCGGCGCTCGGTTCGTCGGGTCTGGCGGAGCGCAACCTGAACCGCTTCACCGTCGTGCTGGCGCTCGTCTGGTTCGTGTCGATCGTGGCACTGGGCCTTCTCACCAAGTTCAACTCGGGACTGTAGGACAACATGGCCGCTGGGGGTAACGCCATCCGGGGTACGCGCGTCGGCGCGGGCCCGATGGGCGAGCAGGATCACGGATACCACGCGGAGCGCGTCGCGGTGTCGTACTGGGACGCGCTGGGCAACGAGACCGTGCGCTACTTCGCGGCGGGCATCGCCCCCGAGGAGATCCCCGACACGATCGACTCGCCGCATTCGGGGCTTCCTGCCGGCCGCGACAAGGCGAACCCGCCGGAGCTGGCCCGTACCGAGCCCTACAAGACCCACCTGGCCTACGTGAAGGAGCGTCGCTCCGACGAAGAGGCCGAGCAGATCCTCGATGACGCGCTGCGTCAGCTGCGCGAGCGCCGAGGCGAGTCCTGACTCGGCCGCATCCGTTCACGAACGACGACGCCCCGCCCCGGATCCGGGAGCGGGGCGTCGTCGTTGAGCGTCAGTATTCGCGGTCGATGAGCTGCGCAGGCACCTTGGCGGCGGCGGCCTCATCGACGAAGAACACGGTGCGCTTGCGGCCCTTCGCGCCTGCGGCGGGGACACTCGCGTAGCTCGCGCCCGCGAGGGCGAGGCCGAGTGCGGACGCCTTCTCGCTTCCGGTCATGACGAGCCAGACCCGCTTCGACGAGTTGATCACGGGACGGGTCACCGTGACGCGCAGCGGCGGTGGCTTGGGCGAGTCGCGCACCGGGAGGGTGGCGGTATCCGTCACGAGGATCTCGGGACGATCGGGGAACAGAGATGCCACGTGGCCGTCGGGTCCGACGCCCAGGAAGCAGATGTCGAAGCTCGGCCAGGCGCCGACCGCGGGGTCCGCGAAGCGAGCGAGTTCCGCCGCGTAGGCACGGGATGCCTCATCCAGGTCGAGCCCGCTGTCGCTCGGCGCGATCGCGTGGATGCTCTCGCGGGGGATTTCGAGGGCGTCGAAGAACACCGGGTAGACCGGAGTGTCGTTGCGCTCCGGATCGCCGGCGGGCACGAATCGCTCGTCCGACCACCAGAAATGCACGCGGCTCCAGTCGACCGTTGCCGCTGCCGGAAGCTGCGCGGCGGCCGAGAGGACCGCCGGACCCATCGATCCCCCTGTCAGGGAGATGTGGGCGAGCTTGCCGGGGTTCTCCGTGCGCGCAACCACCCGCGCGACGAAGCGCTCGGCGACGGCCGCGGCCACCTCGGCCGGGGTGGCGCGGACGACCACGCGCTTGTCGACGGCGGTATCGACCACGATTTCTCCTAAGACGCGGGAGAGCTCAGCAGTTCGAGCCCCTCAGTGACCACTCGACCATACAGGACGTCCGCGTCGAGGCGACGGAGCTCCTCGGCCAGGCACTCGCGCAGCGAGCGGCGGGGGAACGCGAGCTCGTGGCTGGGCTGATCGGGCTGCGTGAGGGTGGCCACCGCGGACTCGGGGCGCTCGAGCAGGATGTCGCCGCCGGGCCGCCGCAGTCGCACCGACTTAATACCCGACGCCCACTCGCTCTCGGGCAGGTACGCCCAGGCGACGTCCACGTCGAGCGCGAGTCGCAGCCAGGCTGCGAGCAGCGGCGTCGAGGGCGAATCCTCGAACGGGGGCTGGTCGAGCACGGCGGCCAGCTGTTCCCGCCAGCGCGTCAGTCGCGTCCAGGACAGGTCGGTGTCGCCGGGGGAGTAGCTGCCGCCGAGACGGGCGACGGCCGCCGCCGGGTCCGCCTGGGAGGCGGCATCCGTGATGCGACGCTGTGCGATCTTGCCGATCTCCGACGAGGCCGGGTCGCCGGGCGTGCGTCCCGGCCACCATGCGACGACGGGGGCGTCGGGCAGGAGCAGACCGGTCACGAGGCTTTCCGCATTGGATGCCGCGGCCCCGTAGGCGCGAAGCAGCACGACCTCGCTCGCACCGGCGTCGCCGCCCACGCGGATCTGCGCGTCGAGACGGGGCTCGGCGGCGTCCGGCTCCGCGACCAGCACGATGACGCGCATCGGGTGCTCGCGGGACGCGTCGTTCGCGGCTTCGATCGCCTCTTCGGCGACGCCGCCGGAGGAGACGATGATGAGGGTCAGCACGCGGCCGAGCGCGACAGCGCCGCCCTCCTCGCGCACGTCGACGAGCGACCGCGAGATCTTGCTGACGGTGGTCTCGGGGAGATCGATGATCACGGCCGCCTCCAGGTGCGTCCATCGCGGGTGAGGAGTTCGTCGGCGGACGGCGGTCCCCATGAACCGGGGCTGTACTGCTCGAGCGGTCCGCCCTGGGCCGCCCAGAACTGCTCGATCGGATCGAGGATCTTCCAGCTGAGCTCGACCTCCTCGTGACGGGGGAACAGCGGCGGGTCGCCGAGGAGCACGTCGAGGATGAGGCGCTCATAGGCCTCGGGGCTCGCCTCGGTGAAGGCGTGGCCGTAGCCGAAGTCCATCGTGACGTCGCGCACCTGGGTGCCGGCACCCGGAACCTTCGATCCGAAGCGGATGGTGACGCCCTCGTCGGGCTGCACGCGGATCACGAGCGCGTTCTGACCGAGACCGGAGGTCTGGCTGCGACTGAACAGGTGCTCGGGCGCGGTCTTGAAGACGACCGCGATCTCGGTGACGCGGCGACCGAGCCGCTTGCCGGTGCGCAGGTAGAACGGCACGCCGGCCCAACGCCGCGTGTTGATCTCGAGCTTGATCGCGGCGTAGGTCTCCGTCGTGGACTCGGGGTTCATCCCGTCTTCCTCGAGGAAACCGAGCACCCGCTCGCCGCCCTGCCACCCGCCGCCGTACTGGCCGCGGGCCGTCGCCGACGCGAGGTCGGCGGGCAGGGTGACCGCCGCCAGCACCTTCTCCTTCTCGGCGCGCAGCTGCGCTGCGTCGAAGGTGATCGGCTCCTCCATCGCCGTGAGGGCGAGGAGCTGCAGGAGGTGGTTCTGGATGACGTCGCGTGCCGCGCCGATGCCGTCGTAGTAGCCCGCGCGTCCGCCGACGCCGATGTCCTCGGCCATCGTGATCTGCACGTGGTCGACGTAGTTGCGGTTCCACAGCGGCTCGTACAGCTCGTTGGCGAAACGGAGCGCGAGGATGTTCTGCACCGTCTCCTTGCCGAGGTAGTGGTCAATGCGGAAGATCGAGTCAGCGGGGAACGCGCTGCGCAGTGATTCGTTGAGCTCGCGCGCCGACTCGAGGTCGTGGCCGAACGGCTTCTCGATGACCACGCGACGCCAGCGGTCGGGCGCATCGGCCGTGTCGTCCACGAGGCCGGAGGCCTTCAGCTTCTGCGCGACCACGGCGAAGTTCTTCGGCGGGATCGACAGGTAGTAGGCGTGGTTGCCCATCGTGCCGCGCTCGACGTCGAGCTGCTCGACGGTCTCGCGCAGGCGGTGGAACGCCTCGAGGTCGTCGAACTCGCCCTGCACGAACCGGATGCCCTGCAGCAGCTGCTGCCATGTCTCATCGCGGAACTCGGTGCGGGCGTATTGACGCACGGCGTCATGGACGACCTGAGCGAAGTCCTCGTCCGCCCAGTCGCGGCGAGCGAACCCGACGAGGCCGAACCCCGGGGGAAGTAGACCGCGGTTCGCGAGGTCGTAGACGGCGGGCATGAGCTTCTTGCGGGACAGATCGCCGGTCACGCCGAAGATCACGAGGGCGCTGGGCCCCGCGATGCGGTTGAGGCGACGATCGTCGGGGTCGCGCAGCGGATTGTGGTCGCGCGAGATGGTCACGGTCACGTGAGGGGTCCTCCGGGTACAGAAAGGGATGTCGCTACTGCGCGGCTTCGAACAGCGCGAGCACGTCGGCCTGCGCGTCCGTGAGCGTGAGCGTCACGACCGGACGCCCGTGCTCGGCGAGCACGGCGGCGTCTCCGGCCGCCTGCGCCGCGATGAGCTGGGCGAAGGTGAAGGGGCGGCCGGGGATCTCCACGTCGACGTCGGTCGACTCGGTGATCTGCAGGAAAACGCCCACAGCGGGACCGCCCTTGTGGAACTGGCCGGTCGAGTGAAGGAAGCGCGGACCCCAGCCGAAGGTGGTGGGGCGCGCGGAATCCGCGGCGACCAGTTCGCGCAGGCCCGCGAGCTGGGGCGACGCGAGTCGGTCGACGTACGCCTGGATGGCGACGTAGCCGTCGGGTGAGAGGCGCTGCCACAGAGCGTCGAGCGTGCCCGCCACCGTGCCGGAGGCCGCGAGCGACGGGTCGGTGGCGCGCACCTCGATGCCGTTCTCGGTGAACAGTGCGGGCGTGGCATCCGGCGCACCGTCCAGCAGCGCGCGCGTCGCCGACTTGGCGGCCTCGACGTCGGGCTGGTCGAACGGGTTGATGCCGAGAATGCGACCGGCGATCGCCGTCGCATACTCCCAGACGATGAACTGGGCACCGAGCGAGCCGCTCACGAGGATCTCCCCGTGATGGTGCTCGAACAGGCGGTCGCCGTCGGCCTCGTCGACGAAGCGCACGATGCGCAGGTCGGCGGGACGGCTCTCGAGCTCGGGGGAGACGGGCAGCAGCACGACGGGGAGAATGCCCGTGCCCTGCTTGCCGGTCGATTCTGCGACGAGCTGCTCGATCCAGTCGGGCAGACCCTGCAGATGGGTGCCGTCGGAGATCAGACCGAGCTTGTCCTGGCGCACCTCGCCGGCGGCGATCGCCGCGGCCAGCACGAGCGCCGGGTTGCGTGGATCGTCGATCGCGACCTCGAGCAGCGTGGCCTCCGCCTCATCGAGCAGCTCGGTCAGGTCGATGCCGGCGAGGCCGGCGGGGACCAGTCCGAACGCCGTGAGCGCCGAGTACCGGCCGCCGACCGTGGGGTCTGCCGCGAACACGCGGTAGCCCGCGGCATCCGCACTCTGGTGCAGGGGGGAGCCCGGGTCGGTGACGACGACGATCCGCTCGGCCGGGTCGATGCCGAGGTCGCCGAAGGCCGCCTCGAACGCGCGCAGCGCCGAGTCGGTCTCGACGGTCGATCCGGACTTCGACGAGACGACGAGGGCCGTCTGGGCGAGACCGCCCGCCTCGGCGTCCCCGTCGATCGCCGCCAGCACCTGACCCGGTGCGGTCGAGTCGAGGATCACGAGCGGCGCCCCGAGGGTCGCGGCGATCACCTCGGGGGCTAGCGAGGAACCGCCCATGCCGGCCAGCACGATGCGGGGCACTCCGCGCTCGGCGAGCTCGGCGCGCAGCGCCTCGATCTCGGCGACGAGCGGCCGCGAGACCGAGACCGCCTGCACCCAGCCCAGGCGACGGGATGCCTCATCCTCCGCCGCCGGGCCCCACAGTGTGGGGTCCCCGGCGGTGATGCCCGAGGCGACCAGGCTCTCGACGAGACCGGGGAGCGTCTGGGCGACGATCCTCTCGACCTCGCCGGACAGGCGGATGTCGAAGCTCACCGTGCGACCTGAGCGGACTCCGCGAGGGCGGTGCGCACGGTCTCCTGGAGCTCGTGCCAGGAGATGATGAACTTCTCGACGCCCTCGTCCTCGAGCACCTGCGTGGCGTCCGCGAAGTCGACGCCCACGGCCGCGAGGTCGGCGAAGACGGCGTGCGCGTCCGCATAGTTCGAGGTGATGGTGTCACCCGTCACGACTCCGTGGTCGAAGGTCGCCTCGAGGGTCTTCTCGGGCATCGTGTTCACGGTGCCGGCGGCCACGAGCTCGGTGACGTACAGGGTGTCGGGGAGTGACGGGTCCTTGACACCGGTCGACGCCCAGAGGGGGCGCTGCACGTTGGCGCCGGCGGCGACGAGCTCGGTGGCGCGCGCCGTGGCGAACTCGCCCTCGTAGAGCTCGTACGCGAGTCGGGCGTTCGCGACACCGGACTTCGAGACCAGCGCGAGGGCCTCGTCGGTGCCGATCGCCTTGAGACGCTTGTCGACCTCGGTGTCGACGCGCGACACGAAGAACGAGGCGACCGAGTGGATCGTCGAGATGTCGATGCCGGCGGCCTTCGCCTCGGCGAGACCGGTCAGGTACGCGTCGATGACCTCGGCGTAGCGCTCGAGGCTGAAGATGAGCGTGACGTTGACCGAGATGCCCGCGCCGATGACGGCCGCGATGGCGGGGAGGCCCGCCTTGGTCGCCGGGATCTTGATGAGCGCGTTGGCTCGGTCGACGGTCGCCCAGAGCTGCTTCGCCTGCGCGATGGTGCCCTCGGTGTCGTGGGCGAGCTCGGGGGAGACCTCGATCGAGACGCGTCCGTCGACGCCGCCGGTCGCGTCGAACACCGGACGGAAGATGTCCGTCGCGTCGCGCACGTCGTCGGTCGTGATGCGGAAGATGGCCTCATCGACGGATGCCCCGGCCGCGGCGAGGTCGGCGACCTGAGCTGCGTACGCCTCACCCTTCGAGAGGGCGCCCGCGAAGATCGTCGGGTTGGTCGTGACGCCCGAGACCGTGCGCGTCTGGATGAGCTCGGCGAGGTTGCCGGTCACGATGCGCTCGCGCGACAGGTCGTCGAGCCAGATGCTGACGCCCGCGGCGGCGAGCTGTTCGGTGGGGGTGCTCATGCGTTGTTCTCCTGGATGGTCTGACGGGCGGCCTCGACGACCGCCTCTGCGGTGAACCCGAACTTCGCGTACAGGGTCTTGTAGTCGGCCGAGGCGCCGAAGTGGTCGATCGCCACGGTGCGGCCGGTGGTGCCGACGATCGCGTGCCAGCTGAGGGCGGAGCCTGCCTCGACGGATACGCGGGCTTTGACGGCGGCGGGTAGTACGTGTTCGCGGTAGGTGTCGTCTTGTTCGGCGAACCATTCGAGGCTGGGGGCGGAGACGACGCGGGCGGCGATGCCGTCGGTGGCGAGCTGGTCGCGGGCGGCGAGGGCGAGCTGCACTTCGGAGCCGGTCGCGATGAGGATGACGTCGGGGGTGTCGTCGGTGTCGGCGAGGATGTAGGCGCCCTTGACGACGCCGGCGGCGGAGGCGAGCTCGGTTGCTGTCGCGTCGCCTTCTCCGCGTGCGAACACGGGGAGGTTCTGGCGGGAGAGGGCGATGCACGGGGAGGTTCTGGCGGGAGAGGGCGATGCCGGCGGGCCCGGTGTGGCGGGTGAGGAGTTCGAGCCAGGCGGTGGCGGTTTCGTTGGCGTCGGCGGGGCGGACGAGGGTGAAGTTGGGGATGGCTCGGAGGGTGGCGAGTTGTTCGATGGGTTGGTGGGTGGGTCCGTCTTCGCCGAGGGCGATGGAGTCGTGGGTCCAGACGAACAGGGTGGGGATGTTCATGAGGGCGGCGAGGCGGACGGGGGGTCGCATGTAGTCGCTGAAGATCAGGAACGTGCCGCCGAAGGGGCGGGTGGGGCCGTGGAGGGTGATGCCGTTGAGGATCGCGCCCATGGCGTGTTCGCGGATTCCGAAGTGGAGGACGCGGCCGTATTCGGTGCCGGACCATTCGTGGGTGGACCACTGGGGGGGCAGGAAGGAGGGGGCGGTGGTGATGGTGGTGAGGTTGGATTCGGCGAGGTCGGCGGATCCGCCCCAGAGTTCGGGGAGGTGGGGGGCGAGGGCGTTGATGACTTTCCCGGACGCGGCGCGGGTGGAGATCTCGGTGCCGGCCTCGAACACGGGCAGGGTGTCGGCGATGCCGGTGGGGAGGGTGCGGGCTTCGAGGCGGTCCAGGAGGGCTTTGCGGTCGGGGTTCGCGGCCGCCCAGGCGTCGAATTGTTCCTGCCAGGCGGTGTGGGCGTCGTGGCCGCGGGTGATGAGCTCACGGGTGTGGGTGAGCAGTTCCGGGGCGATCACGAAGGACTGGTCGGGGTCGTAGCCGAGGACCTTCTTCGTCGCGGCGAGTTCGGCCGCGCCGAGCGCGGAGCCGTGGATCTTGCCGGTGTTCTGCTTGCCGGGGGAGGGCCAGCCGATGATGGTGCGCAGGATGATCAGCGACGGGCGGGTCACATCGCCCTTCGCGGCCTCGATCGCGGCGTGGAGCTCGGCGACGTCTTCGACGTACTGGCCGGTCTTCTTCCAGTCCACGACCTGCACCTGCCACCCGTACGCCTCGTACCGTTTCGCGACGTCTTCGGTGAACGCGACGTTGGTGTCGTCTTCGATGGAGATCTGGTTCGAGTCGTAGATCGCGATCAGGTTGCCCAGCTGCTGATGCCCGGCCAGCGACGACGCTTCCGCGGTCACGCCTTCCTGCAGGTCCCCGTCACCGGCGATCACGTAGATGTGGTGATCGAACGGGGACGTGCCCGCGGGCGCGTCCGGGTCGAACAGGCCCCGCTCGTAGCGGGCCGCGTACGCGAACCCGACCGCGGACGCCAACCCCTGACCCAGAGGGCCCGTCGTGATCTCCACACCCTTGGTGTGTCCGTACTCCGGGTGCCCGGGCGTCAACGACCCCCACGTCCGCAACGCTTCCAGGTCCGACAACTCCAACCCGAACCCGCCCAGGAACAACTGCACATACTGCGTCAAAGACGAATGCCCCACCGACAGGATGAACCGGTCACGACCAATCCACGACGTGTCCGACGGGTCATGACGCAACACCCGCTGATACAGCAGATACGCCACCGGCGCCAGGCTCATCGCCGTCCCCGGATGACCGTTCCCGACCCTCTCCACCGCATCCGCCGCCAACACCCGCGCCGCATCCACCGCACG